>JAPLKX010000237.1 GCA_026387845.1 Candidatus Hydrogenedentota bacterium
ACTGGCTCTGGGATGGATTGGTTGGCCTGTCCAGGTCGGGGACAGCTTCTTCTTTGGCTACGAAGCCGATTCCGGCAATCAACTCTGGGTCAGTGACTGGACCCCGGCCGGGACCCATGCCGTTCCCGGTATGCCCCCGAACACTCAGGACCTTGAAGAAATGATCGCCTTCAAGAACAATCTATATTTCGGAAACGAAGGCACCGGCCAAATCTGGGTGAGCCAAAGAGAGACCGCCGAAGTCGAGGTATGCGATCCGGGTCACGTCCTGGTGTCGGAACTGGACGGGTTGGAAAGTTTCATGTCCATCTACTGGCCCGATTTCGATACCATCCTCGACGGTCTCGGCATGACCGATTACCGCCACTACGACCTCGAAAACGTCCACCTCATAATCGGCGGGGTTTCACCGGCTCCTCCAGCGGGACCCGCCCCAGGCGACGGGTGGTACGACTGGTTTGAACTCAGGCTGGTCGAGCACGTCCTGTGCAACGACCGGTTCTGGGCTCACGACCTTGTGACAGACCTCTTCAACCAGAACAAGGAGTTGTTCCAACAAGACATCGCCGACCTGTACGCGGCTAGCTGTACCCCCGGAGACCCCGACGGAGACCCGCTATTAATCCTCTGCGGCGAGCAGTTCGGCAACCTCGTCCCGGCCGCCGCCCTGCTCAGCAGCGACATGCGCGATACGATCGACGGCCTCCTGGCGCTCGGCTTTGGCGATACCACAGCCCCGTTCAGCATCCTGCCGCAGATCAGTTCTTACGCCACATGTTGCAGCGGCGCTAAAGTGACCGGCGAATTGTTTTCACCCGACGGCGATTTGGACCTCGATGGAATCTCCAACCAGGACGAGTTTGATGCGGCGATGGCGGCCACGGGTGACCTTGAGATCGCCCTAATGGCGATCACCGACGAATACAATTTCTGGCCGGGAAATCCCGATATGCCGGCGACAGGCATCTTTGGCTTGGCTGCCTTAGCTGCGTCCCTTTTCGCGTCCGGGTTCGTTTTCGCGCGCAAGAAGTAAAGCCGGAAAATTTGGTTTTATCGCGGGCAATGGCCGCTCAACGGCCTGCCCGCGATTGTTCCTTCAGCAAGAAACTGGGACTAATACGCCTCCGGCAGTTGGAGGCGCGTTTTCGACAGTCTGAAAAGTGCGTCTGTCACATAACTTGAGTTCTTCAGCCACCCAACGATTAGGCAGCTTCAGCGGGCTCCTCATTGCACCCATCTAAAGAGGCTGTCTCAAATCGGCGCTTTCAATCTTCTACCCCGGGAGGGGTGGGGCAATTGTGGTCAGCCCAGGGTTGGGTTAACTCCATCACCAATAGAACCCCGGCGAGGGGTTCGACAATCCTTTGCTGTCCAACCCCTTCCGATGTTGGACAGATTTCCACGGGGTGATTTGAACACGGCGTTGTCGATCCCCTTCTTTACTTCCCACAGCAATTTTGAGACAACCTCCAAGCTGCCGTGCTCCAAATGGCCCGTGTTTTTACTGAATAAGATACAATCACCACGACTCACTGCGCTACAATGGGCCTGTCTCCAAGGCGAGAGCGCTCGATGCCCAAGTTGTCCGTGGTCATGATTGTGAAAAACGAGGCCGAATGCCTTCCCCAGTGCCTGGCCGGCGTTCGCGCGATCGCGGATGAGCTTGTCATCTGCGACACCGGCTCCACCGACCGGACCATAGCCGTGGCCGAATCGTTCGGGGCATTGGTCTATCCGGTCCCGTGGATTGACGACTTCGCCCTGGCACGGAACAGCGCCCTCGCCCATGCTTCCGGCGACTGGATCCTGCACCTGGACGCCGACGAGGCGCTTGACCCGGGCGGGGCGGCAAGGTTGCGCGAACTGGCCGATGCCGACGGTCTCGGCGCAGACGCCATCGAGGTCATCCTTGCCAACTACTGCAATGATATCCGCGCCTGGCGATGGCGGCCGGTGACGCCGGGCGACCCCATGGCCCGGGGCTATGCCGGATGCATTCCGGTGCCGCTGCTGCGCCTGTTCAGAAACGGCCGTGGATTTGAATACCGCGAGCCCGTCCACGAAAACATTACTGAAAGCGTTGTCGAGCGCGGCGGGATTGTGCGCACCGAACCGGTGATCATCCACCACTACGGGTATGCGTGCGCGCCGGAAAAAGCACGGGGAAAAGCCCGCGTTTACCTCGAAATCGGCCGAAAAAAAACCAAAGACCGCCCAACCGACCCAAAAGCCTGGCACGATCTGGCCGAACAAGCCCTGGCAGCCGGTTTCGCCGATGAGGCCGAAGCCGCCGCCCGGCAGGCCGTCAATCTGGCCCCCGGAAACATCGCCCCGGCCACCACCCTTGCCAACCTCCTGCTTACGCGTGGCGAGTTCGACAGCGCGCGCAAGCTGCTCGAGCCGTTCGCCGGGCCCGATGCGCCCGCACATGTCCTGACCGCGCTTGGGGCCCTCGCGTTCCGCCAGGGCCGGATGCAGGACGCCCGGGCCTTGCTCGAACAGGCCGTCGCCATGCACCCCTGGGCGCTGATGGCCTGGCAATGCCTCGCCCGCGTCCTGGACGCCGAAGGCGACCCCGCCGGGGCGCGCGCCATGCTCGAGAACGCCGCCCGGAAAGCCCCCGGCATCAAAGAGTTCGGTAACCTGCTTCAGGCCCATGACGCCCGCCGCAACGCCCAAGCCGCACTCGACAAAGGCCTGCTGCAGGAAGCTCTCCAACAGGTCAACCAAGCCCTCGCTCTCGACCCAGAAGACCCGCTCTCCCATCTGGCCGCCGCCGCCGCCCTCGAAAAAGCCGGACAGCCCCGCGCCGCCGAAACGTGCCGGCGCAGAGCCTGCCAACTCTGCCCCGCCGTAACGGACCGGCAGCACGTCAAGGCACAGTTCTTGCGCCTTCCCCCCTGAGAAGGCTTTAATGCCGCAATAACCTACATTTTGGTTGGATTTAGGTCAAAATCCTACCGGGATGTATGGCCTGAGGCGGTTTTTGACAACGGTTGCCGGATGCGGTATGATGGCGGTGACTGACCTGATGGGCTCGAATTGGTCCTTCCGCAGGATGCATCGAAATCCAGTGATACAGCCAAGGCGGGGCCGAAGTATACGGATCCACAAATGCGACAACTTATGATGCACAAAAGCGAAACAGGGACTGACTCGCCTCCGGCAGTTTGGAGGCGCATTTTCGGCCCGCAGGCGGTTTGAAAATCGTGTCTGTCCCTGCTTTTCGCAGCATAAATACATTATCGAATTTACGAACAAGAGTACGTAGAAACGAGCGAGAACGCGAGATGGAGCCGCACGACCCAGGTATTCTCATCTATGTGTGCCGTCAGTGTATGGCTGCGAGGCCGCGCCTGCCGCACGAACGCGGCTCCCTGCCGCGCCAGTGGGAGCATCTGGGCGTCCACGTGCTGGTGAAAGAGCTCCCCTGCAGCGGCAAGACGGACCCCGAGTACCTGTTCGGCGCGCTCGAGGCGGGGGCGCGCGGCCTGCTTGTGGTGACGTGCCCCAAGGGCGAGTGCCGGCTCTCTCAGGGCAACTACCGGGCGGAAATCCGCGTGCGGACCGTCCAGCGGCTTTTGGCCGAGATCGGGGTCGAGCCGGAACGGGTCGTGCTGGCGCATTGCGGCCCTGCCGACGACCTGGGCGCGATGGTAGACGGCGCGGTCGACGGGTTTTGCGCGATGGGCGAGAGTCCCATCGGCGTGCGGCCCATTGAGGCGGGCTGATCCGGCGCAAAAAAGCCTTAAACGGGCGCGCGTAAGGGGTAACAGAACCAATGACAAACAACTCAGCCAACTTAAAGGCAAGGATTCAATCGGGCCAATCCATCCTGATGGTTGAACTCACCCCGCCACAAACCGGGGATCCCGCGCCGTTGCGTGCCGCCGCAAAACAATTCAGCGGCAAGGTCCACGCGATCGGCGTCAGCGACAGCCGCCACGGCGTTTGCGTCTCCTCACTGGCGGCGGCCGCCATCCTCGCGGGCGAGGGCATCGAACCCGTCATGCATTTGGTTACGCGCGACAGAAACAGGTTGGCCCTGCTCGGCGCCTGCCTGGGTGCACAGGCGCTCGGCATCCGCAACATCCTCTGTACCAGTGGCGACCACCAGACCCTCGGCGCATGCCCGCCCGCCAAAAACGTTTTCGACATCGACTCGATCCAACTGCTCTCGGCCGCCGCCCGGCTGGAAAGCGGCGCATTTTGCCTGGGTGCGGTTGCGGCGCCGTTCGCCGATCCCCCCGAGATGCAACTGATGCGGCTGGCCAAAAAGATAAGCGCCGGGGCCGAGTTTCTGATCACGCAGCCGGTGTTCGACCTCGAACGGTTCAAGGCGTGGTGGGATCAAGTGGCGCAGCGTGGGTTTCATCAGCGGGCCGCATTTATTGCCGGCATTGAACCGCTGCTCGACGCCGAGCAGGCAAGAAAACTCGCTGAAAGCCGGCCGCGGCCAATGATACCGCAGGCGGTCCTCGACCGTGTTGCCTCGGCCAGCGACAAGGCTGCACAGCGGGCCGCGGGCATCGAAGTAGCCGTCGAGACGATCCGGCAACTGTCATCGCTCGAAGGCCTGCGCGGGTTCCAAATCGTGGCGGACGACCCCGCCGCTGCGCTCGAAATAATCCAGCGGGCCGGGTTGGAGGCGGTGTAGCCGTGCCGCACAAGTACCATATCGACACAAAGCCCGCGC
>JAPLKX010000757.1 GCA_026387845.1 Candidatus Hydrogenedentota bacterium
GACCGCGAGTCATTCATACCAGAGGCCATCGAGCGGGTTGCGAGGGGGTTCTCCATCGCTTTTTTGGCGTTTCCATTTTAGGTTGCTAGTGGTGTATAGTGTCGGCGCGTGGTAGGGAATGCGGGAGCGTTTGGACTATTCTCCTTGGAACACGTTCTATTGAACAGGGCGTAGTAAATAGGTCAAGCGCGGGCGGGACAGACAGGATAACAGGATGTTCAGGATGTATCCGGGGAATCTTGGTTTCCTGTCGATGTCGGGTTTATCAGGGGTAGATGAAGCTGCGACCGGGGCAGATAAAACTTGAATCGTGGCAGATGAAGCGTGAACCGTGGCGGGTGAGGCTTCATGTCTGGCAAATGAAGTCTTGTCCGAGACAGGTAAAGCGTGATTCGAGGCAGATGAGGTCATCTCATCCGTGGCGGATGACGAGTGACTTGAGACGGATAACCAGTGATTTCAGACGGATGATGCTTCATCCGAGGTAGATGAAGGGGTGTTTTCGTGGGGGCGGCCGTTGAATGAGCCGTCTAAAGCCAATAAACATAGGAGGTTACACCAATGGCTCGTTTCCCGATCAGAGAAGGTAAAATCAAGTCCCTGGCGCAGAACATCGTCAGCGGGCTGACGGCCAACGCGGCAATGTATCCCGCGCCGCCGGTGACCGCCGTCGCACTTCAGGCGAAATTGGATTCGTTCATTACGCTGGGCGACGAGGCCGTGGCCGCTCGGGCCGCCGCGGAACAGGTAACCGCGACCAAGGACGCCGGGCTGGAAGAACTCACTGACGCCATGAAGGCCGTTCTCCGCTACGCCGAGGACACCGTCAACTACGACGACCCGAAACTCTCCCTGCTCGGCTGGGGTGGCAAAGCGGCCGGCACCGCCCTCGAAGTCCCCGGCCAGGCACGCACACTCGAAGCTCCGAGGCAAGGCGAAGGCTGGGTCTTCCTCGATTGGAAAGAACCCGTGGACGGCGGCGCGGTGGCGTCCTACAAGATCGAGCGCCGCAAACGGCCCGCTGCGATTGGATGCTCATCTCCATCGCCCTCGAATCCGAAGCCACACTCACCAACCAAGAACGCAACAAGGATTGGGAGTACCGCGTCATCGCGGTGAATAAGGCGGGCGAAGGAACTCCCAGCAATACCGCCGCCGCGGTGGTGTAGATTCGGCTACGGTTTCTTGAACGGAGGACGGACGAACGGATCAACGAACTGCCCCGGTCGATCTTGCTGAGATGGGAACGGGGCAGTTTTGCGGACCAACTGTCGAGTACAGATTGTCATGCGGAGGCGGGAATGAAACTACTTAGTTTCGATATTGAAATCGCGACGGTCTTCGAACGGGGTGAGAACGAAGATGTCGACAAGTACGGCCCTTTCGACATCTCTGTTGCTGCCACAGCGATCCACGGTGGCGAGGAGATTGTCTGGTATTCACAAGATGCCGCTGGCAATCCCTCTCCCACGATGACGCCTGAAAAGGCCGCCGAAGTGCTTGGTTATTTGCTCGACATGCAAGAAAGAGGATTTATGGTCTGTGCATGGAACGGCCTAGGGTTCGATCTGAAATGGTTGGGCCATGTGTCTGGTCAGTGGGAAGTCGCTGCCGAGGTGGCATTAGCTTCGATCCCATGTTCCAATTCTTCAACCAACGCGGCTTTACCATTGGACTCGCCAAAGTCGCCCAAGCCATGGGCATTCCGCAAACGAAGCTGATGGATGGCGTTGAAGCACCCAAGCGCTGGGCCGAGGGCAAGCACCTGGAGGTAATGGACTACTGTCTAGGCGATTGCCAGATCGCCAACAGCATCGTCTTGGCAATTCAAGATAAGCAAAGAGTTCACTGGATTACACGCAAAGGCACAGTGGGGGTCGAGGCCATGCCCGAACTGAAATGCGTGCAGCGGGTCATAGTGCGGTGGGCGTAAAGAAAAACGTCTTTCGACGAACGCTTGAGACGGTGCCGGAAATCGACGCCCATTGTTTCATGCTAGAGGGCAGTAGGCTGACGGCATTCATGAAAGCCATCTCAAGCGGGGTACAGGACGGGCAGCAGCCGCTAGCGTTGGGTACCTATACCCTCGACGAGGAGGCAGAGGCATGGCTTGACGGAAACCGGTTCTTCCAGCGACATGCGGTAATCGTAGGTAGCACAGGCTGCGGAAAGTCCTGGACTTTGGCTCGGTTGCTTGAACAGGCGGCAACCTTGCCAAACGCGAACGCTATACTCTTCGACATCCACGGGGAGTATGCCCCACTCAAGGGCAGCGGAATCCAACACCTGAGGATAGCGGGACCAGGGGATCTCGACGGCAAGAAGGGCTTGGATGATGGCGTAGTGTTCCTTCCATACTGGTTGCTTACGTACGAGGAAATGCTGGCCCTGATTCTTGACCGGAGTGATCAGAACGCCCCGAATCAGGCAATGGTGTTTTCCAGAGAAGTCACGGCTGCCAAGCGATTCGAGCTTGAAAAAGAGGGACGTCAGGATGTGTTGGCCAACTTCACAATAGACAGTCCCGTTCCATATAAGATGGAGACCGTCCTAGAAGGACTCCGTGCGTTGGACACAAAAAGGGACGAGGGCGCAAGGCCGGGCACAGACAAGGCCGGAGAATTCTACGGCAAGCTCACGAGATTCATACAACGTCTGGAAGCAAAGGTGTCGGACAGGCGAATGGGGTTTCTTTTCGGGCGCGAGGGCGATGTGCCCATGGATTACGGCTGGATGCGCCAACTCTGCAACCGCCTTATGGCTCCAACCGGGAAGCAGGCTGCCGGCGGGGTGAAAAAATCGACTTCTCCGAAGTCCCTTCGGACATATTGCCCCTCATGATCGGGTTGGTCGGTAGAGTCGTATTCTCCGTGCAGCAGTGGTCCAAGAGGGGCGAACGAAACCCGATAGCGCTATTCTGCGATGAAGCACATCTCTACATTCCAGAACAAATCGCGGATAGCGCGATAGCGCGGGCAGGCTTTCAGAACTTCGAGCGGATCGCCAAGGAAGGGCGAAAGTACGGACTTGGCTTAGTGATCATCAGCCAACGCCCGGCGGAGGTTAACCGCACTGTCCTCAGCCAATGCAATAACTTCGTGGCCATGAGACTGACGAATGCTGAGGACCAATCGGTCGTGAAGAGGCTTCTCCCAGACAGCCTCGGCGGCTTTGCGGATATATTGCCGGTGTTGGATACCGGTGAAGCGTTGGTTGTGGGGGATGCTTCCCTACTGCCTAGCAGAATCCGTGTCACACCGCCAACCATGAAGCCCGCCAGTGCGACCGTCGACTTCTGGGACGAGTGGTCAAAGAAAGATGCTAGGGAAGGCATTGAGGCAGCAGTCGAGGCGCTACGGCGGCAGAGTAAGGTATAGGCGGTATACAAAGGTTTTGTTGAAGGGTCGGTAGACATGGATAATGTGCTTTATTACGGCGATAACTTGGACATTCTGAGGCGGTATGTCAAGGATGAGTCGGTTGACCTCATCTACCTGGACCCGCCGTTTAAGAGCAACCAGAACTACAACGTTTTGTTCAAGGAACAGGACGGGGCGCGGGCGGCTTCTCAGATTCAGGCGTTTGAGGACACGTGGACTTGGGATCAAGAAGATGAATCCATCTACGCGGACCTCGTGACCGCTGGCGGGAAGGTCGCGGACGTGATGCAGGCGTTCCGCACGTTCCTCGGCCCCTGCGACATGCTCGCCTACCTCGTGATGATGGCCCCGCGTCTGGTGGAAATGCGGCGTGTGCTGAAACCCACCGGGAGCATCTACCTTCATTGCGACCCAGCGGCGAGCCACTACCTGAAGATGCTCTTGGACGCCGTTTTCGGGCCGGAAAACTTCCTGAATGAGGTTATCTGGAAACGTACAGCCTCGAAGGGTTTGATGACGCGACGGTTGCCACGCAATCATGATGTGATTCTCAGCTACCAGGTGGGAGAAAACGGCACATGGAATTTGCTAGAGGCTTTCAAGCCGTACGACGTTGATAACCTGGATGATCGAACCTCAAATAAGTATCGGCATAAAGACGCTGACGGACGAGTATATCGCCTTGACAACTTGATCAACCCTAACCCCGATAGACCTAACCTGTCGTATGAATTCCTCGGGGTAACAAAGGTGTGGCGCTGGACACGAGACCGCATGGAAGAGGCATATCGCAATGGGCTTGTAGTCCAAAGCGCTCCCGGTAGGGTTCCACAACTGAAGCGATATTTGGATGAGCAGCGAGGCAAACCTTACGGGGATGTGTGGACAGACATCTTTCCCATCAATTCCCAAGCTGCCGAGAGATTGGGATATCCTACTCAAAAGCCTTTACCTTTGCTTGAACGTATCATCAGAATAAGCAGTAATGAAGGTGATATCGTCCTTGACCCCTTCTGTGGTTGTGGAACGACCATTGACGCGGCACAAAGGTTGAATCGGCAGTGGATCGGGATAGACATCACGCACCTTGCCATGACCCTGATGAAGGAACGACTCAAGGACGCGTTTGGCGAGTCGGTTAAATTCACGGTCGTGGGCGAGCCGGTGAGCGTGCCGGATGCGGCGGCGCTGGCCGCGTCGGAACCGTACCAGTTCCAGTGGTAGGCGCTGGGTCTTGTGGGCGCGCGTCCGGTGGAAGGGAAGAAGGGCGCGGACAAGGGCATTGACGGCAAGATCGTGTTCCAGGGCGACGGGGCCGGGAAGTTCGAATCGGTCATCCTGTCCGTGAAGGCGGGGCACGTCAC
The DNA here is from genome assembly GCA_026387845.1 of Candidatus Hydrogenedentota bacterium. Lineage (GTDB taxonomy): Bacteria > Hydrogenedentota > Hydrogenedentia > Hydrogenedentales > SLHB01 > JAPLKX01. The sequence continues at coordinate 4,745 of JAPLKX010000757.1, forward strand.
GGCGAATCACGTGCGCGACCTGCGCGGCATGGTGGAGCGGGAGAAGGCCGCGATAGGCGTCCTGATTTCCATGGAAGACCCCACCAAACCCATGCAGACCGAAGCCGTCACGGCGGGATTCTATGAATCGAAAATGTGGAACAAGAAGTATCCGAAGATACAGCTTTTGACGGTAGCCGACCTCCTGGCCGGGAAGCAGATAGACATGCCGCCGGTCAGACAAGTCGGCGCGACGTTCAAGAAGGCCCCAAAGGCATCGGGCAAGGGCACGGAGACGGGAGAACTGCCGTTGCAGGGGGATTCGGAATAGATGGCGCATCAGGCTCCGAGCTTTATGCCGGATACACTGGGGGGTTGGCTAACGTGTGTTCAGGCGATTCTCACCATTGTCGCGTTGGGGCTCGGTGGGGTTTGGTTTTGGGGCGGAGACGCCTTTACCCAAAAGCGGTGCTGTCCCACAGGATTGAGGCCAAGCCGTTAGGTGATCAGCACGTATTTCTGCGGGTAACCGCAGTATTCAAGAACACCGGCGATGTGCGGATCCTGATCCGCTCGGGGCACACAAGAATCTGCCACATACCAGGGCGGGGCGAAGATGTCAGTCACCTTCTCGACAAGGAAGGCCGCTTGGCCCTCGATGCTTGGGCCAGGGCGAAGTTGGTTTTGATTGACGAGGCCAAGTTGGCCCCCCCCGAAACCATTTGAGGTGGAGCCGACCGAGAGCGATGAGTTCCCATTCGACTTCGCATTGCTTGCGAAGGCGCAGACCATAGTCGTGCAGACCGATGTCGAAAATAATGCGAAGCGGAAACCTGGGCAGATGTCGTGGACTTTGGAGACTGTGTACGAGATTCCGGAATTTCAAACTAAAGGAGAGTTTCGAGCAATGCCTAAGACAACTAGCCGGCCAAGTCGCGAAGAAAAGACAAAGCAGCCAAAGCGCGAGGAAAGGCAACAGCCGGCGCGACCGACGTACAAACCTATAGTGAAGCCTACTGGAAATCCGAGCCCAAAGCCCGGTGGCAAGGGCAAATAGCGTCAATTCCAACCACAGATGATTGGGCAGATGTAGGTCGCCGTCAATGGAGGGAAACGACCGATGAATATCACTCCCGCAACTATCGAGGAATCCGGTCCGGGCATTGACCTCTCGAATCAGCCGGAGGGTTTGGCAGTCGAGATGTCTGACCCGGTGCCGGATTTGGAGTATGCGCGGAATGCGGTGACGCTGACGTTTGATTTGTCTGGGTTCGAGCATGTGCGGTTGGTGTTTGAGGCTCTGGAGTATGGTGACGAGCCGCATTTGCCGCCGCCGGGTCCGTTTGGGGATAAAATGGTGAGCTTCCCCCCATCTTTCGACAACTACCGGGGCGAATTAAGATGTCGTAGTACAGTAAGCTTTAGGCGAATCGCAATCTCACTATAGCAGGTCTGGTGCTGGGGGTCAATGCGTGTGCGGGAGGGACGCGTTTTG
>JAPLKX010000287.1 GCA_026387845.1 Candidatus Hydrogenedentota bacterium
TGCCGCTTGCGGTCTCGCTGCGTCGCATCAAGAGACCCACCGTGTTCACACCAAGACCCCGGGATGGCGGAATGGCCTGCCTTTACAAGCCCAATCAAGAACTCGCTTCGAGGTGAAAGAGCCTTACGTGCGGATTCTGGGGCCCGCATGCCCCTTGACAGTCAACTCAGGTGAAGTTACACTCAGTTACTTGACCATATGAGGAGTCACGGCTATGGCAAAACGGGTCCTGGTGTTGTTGGCGCAGGGATGCGAGGAGCTCGAGGCAGTCACCGTGATCGACCTGTTGCGACGTGCCGGCATCGACGTCGTCACCGCCGGGCTCGACGACAAGCCTGTCGTCGCCAGCCGAAGAACCACTATCGTGCCCGACGCATCGCTGGCTACCGCGCTCGCCGGACATTTTGACATGGTAGTGCTCCCGGGCGGAATGCCGGGGGCGCAGAATCTCGCCGACGACGCACGCGTCATCGATCTTGTCAAGCGGATGGCCGGCGAAGGCAAATTCACCTGCGCCATTTGCGCCGCGCCCATGGTGCTCGCAAAAGCCGGCCTGTTGCAGGGCAAACGCGCCACCGGATATCCCGGCGTGCTCGAGGGGCTCGGGTTGAAACCCACAGGCGAGGCCGTGTCCCGTGACGGCAAGATCATCACGTCGCGCGGGCCCGGCACCGCAATGGATTTCGCGCTCGCCCTCATTGACGCCCTGCTCGGCAAACCAACCAGGGATCAGGTCGAACAGGCGCTCGTGCGGTAACCTGGCGGGCGCGCCTGAAGGAGGCAAACGTGTTCTACTCAGGAATCTCCGACGAAGCCGGCCAGGCCATCGACACCCAGATCAAAGCACACCGCGAACTCGGATGGACCCATCTCGAACTGCGCATGATCGACGGCCAAAACGCCACCTCCATACCCGATCCCAAGTTTGAACAAGTCTACCAGAAGGTAACCGGCGCCGGAATGACCGTGTCGTGTTTTGCCAGCGCCATCGCCAACTGGGCCCGCCCTATCACCGCCGACCTCGCCGTCGATATCGCCGACCTCAAAATGGCTATACCGCGGATGCGCCGGTTCCGCACAAAGTTTATCCGCGTCATGAGCTACCCCAACGACAAAGACCACCCACTGACCGAGCGCCAGTGGCGACACGAGGCCATCCGTCGCATGAAAGAACTCGCACGGATCGCCGAAGACGGCGGCGTCACCCTTGCCCACGAAAACTGCAGCGGGTGGGGTGGCCTGTCTGCGGAAAACAGCAACATCCTGCTCGGCGAAGTCGCCAGCCCCGCGTTAAAAGTTCTATTCGACACCGGAAACCCCGTCACCTACCGCCAGGACCCGTGGGCCTACTACCAGGCCGTGTTCAAGGACATCGTCTACGTCCACATCAAAGACGCGAACGTCGTCGGCGATACCGACCTCTACACCTACTGCGGCGAGGGCGAAGGCGCGGTCCCGAGGATCGTCGCCGACCTGCTCGGAAAAGGTTACGACGGCGGGTTCAGCATCGAGCCCCACCTCGCCGCCGTGATCCACACCGGGCAGAAGGCGTCAAGCGAGCAGCAACTTTATAATTCGTACGTCGAGTATGGCCGCAGGCTGATGAAAATAGTCGAGGAGGCGGTTTCATGAGAGTAACCAAAGTAAGAGACGTGATGGCCTCAATCTTTGCGCTGATCCTGATCCTCGCGTTGATCGCGGGGTTCTTGCTGGCGACCGGCCGGCGCGTCCCCATTTTGAGCGACTGGTTGGGCCAATAAAAGACCACCAGCATGTTCACATTTTGACGCTGCCACGTCCAATCCAGCGCGTATATCGTCACCGCACCCCGTCAATCTCGCAACGCTCCGTCAAACCGCTCGCAGCCACGGGAAACACCAATACGATAAGGAGCAGAATCCGTAACATGCTGAGAGCATAACAGACAAACCGATGCCAACTCACCCAGCCTCGAGATTAGCAGACGTCTCAATGGTCTCAATGGTCCCAATTGTCCCATGCTTTCAAGAAACGTCCCCGCCCGCCGCCTGCCCCTTGCCCGTCAATCCGAAATCCGCAATCAAGAAACCGCCAGCCCGATCCCCCGCACCTCGGAAATCTCCACGTCGCCCCGCCGCTTCTCCGGCGCCGGCGCAACGGCGCAGTAATAATGGTACAGCACACCGTCTTTAAAAAATACGGCCGGTTTATGCGCGTATCTCGAATCGATCGTTCCTTCGGGTCCAGGCTCAATCAATATCTCCCCGCTTTTCTCCCAATGGATGAGGTCGCGCGAAAATGCAACCGAATCCCGCGCTTTGCCATCAGCCGCCGACAGCGTGTAAAAAAACATCACCCAGATGTCGCCTGCCCGCAGCACGCACGGGTCGCTGCAAAACGTGTCGTCGAACAAGCCTTTCGCCCCGACCCGCACGACCGGGTTGGCCGGATGCCGCTCCCAGTTCTTCAGGTCGGTCGAGGTGGCGAGCCCGATCTGCTCGATCCACGGCGAGTCCACGGTTTTCGCGTTGTAGAACATGTAGAAGGTATCGTCGTGCTCGACGATGCACGACTTGTACAGCCCGCCACGCTCCCAATCCGCCGCGTCATCATCCGTCGCGCGCAACGACGGCTCTTTCAGGTTCCACTTCTGGAAATCGCGCGCGCGCGCGTTGCTGTACGCGATCCCGATCTCGGCGGGCCCCGTCTCGTAGCCCGGCCTGGGGTAGGCGTGGTACGTGCCGACGTAACGCCCGTCGAACTTCTTCAGCGTGCCGTCGCCGAATAAATCATTGTCCCGCACGATCCACGTCAGCGCCGCGTTGTATTCCGTGGGCGAACCCGCTCCGCCCCGGTCGAGGATCAGCCCCTCTTTCTCCCACTTGGCGAGGTCTTTCGACCACGCAATTCCCGTTCTGTACCCCGTGCCGTCAAACCCGATGTGCGTCATGTAGTATCTGCGCTTGTGCCGGAACACGAACGGGCAGTCCACCGCAAGCGAATCATACTCGCCCGATTTGAACGACGGCTCGAGCACCAGTTCCGGATACTTGTGCGGTGTCCGGAGACGCGCCAACAGATCTGCATAATCATCGGGCATGGGTGGGTTCTCCCTGAGGGCATGTGCCGTGGGCGCGGCGCCGGCGCCGGCAAACGCACCCGCCGTTATCCGGAGGAAGTCTCTGCGGCGAAGTTGGCTCATGATGCCGGCATGGACTGCGCAACTGTTCGGCCAAGCTCCCGGCATTTGACCAGCGCGTCCCGATCAGGCACGTACTGGACGCTGAGCGGGTCCGCAACCAGCTTGATCCCAAGCTCGTTCATCGCGTCCGCCAGTTGCCGCACCGCCGCTTCGCTCCAGCCGTAGCTGCCGAACACCGCCCCAACAAGGTTTTTCGGCTTGAGCCCTTTCAGGTACGTCAGCATGTCCGCCACCGACGGAAACATCTGGTTGTTCAGCGTCGGCGAACCCACGATCAGCGCACCCGCACCCAACATCTCCGTGGCAACGTCGCTTCGGTGGTTGTCTTTGAGCCGCATCGATTTCACGCTCACGCCTTCCGCCACAAGCCCGTCCTCGATCGCCTTGGCCATCGCCGCCGTGCTACCCCACATCGTGTCATACACAATCACGGCTTTGCGCCCCGGCTTTTGCCCGGCCCAATGGGTATAGAGATCAACGATCAGGTCGATGTCCCGCCGCCACACCGGCCCGTGATCCGGCGCTATCAGTTTCAGCGGGAGTGTGCCCGCCTTTTTCAGCGCAAGCGACACCATCGGCGCGAACGGCAGCAGGATGTTCGCGTAATATTTCGCCGCCTCCTCGATTAGCACGCCCCGCTCAATTTCCTCGTCAAACCGTTCCGTGGTTGCCAGGTGCATACCAAACCCGTCCTGGCTGAACAAAATCTGATCTTCAACCAAATACGAAAACATGCTGTCGGGCCAGTGCAGCATCTTCGTTTCGATGAAGCGCACCCTCTTGTTGCCCAGCGACAACTCCTCGCCATTCGCCACCGCCGTCGCTGCGACCGCACCGTGGAAATGTCCCGCCAGCGCCTTGACCCCGTTCGCCGACGCAAAGACCTTCTCCGGCTTGATCACCTGTACGGCTTCCGGCAGGCAGCCCGTGTGATCCATCTCGCTGTGGTTCGAGATGATGTACCGGATCTTCGACGGCTCGATCACCGATCCGATCCGCCCGAACATCTCCTCGCGGAACGGCCCTTTCACCGTGTCCACCAGCGTCACGTCATCGGCCAGGATCAGATACGCGTTGTACGTCGTGCCCCTGTCCGTCGCGTAACCGTGAAAATCCCGCAGCGACCAATCGATCGCCCCCACCCAGTAAACGTCTTCCGTAATCTTGACCGCGCTGAATGGTCCTTGCATGGCAGTGGATTCCTGATTGACAAACTATTATACAAAACGGGAGTGGGGGAGAGGAACCCCCGGATCGAAGCGCTCCCTACCAGCGGAAGTGGATCATGCCCCCGCTTTTGCCGTCAGGCGTTCCAGCTCTTTGTTGAGCAGCATGATGTGGCCCATCTCCTGCCCAATAATCTCGTCGACACGGCCCCGACCGTACTTTTCCGGAACCATGATCTTGATCGCCTCGTAAAACACCACTGAGTCCGACTCCCGCAGAAGCGCTTCCTGCAGTATGTCCAACGGACCCGCACCAAGCCCCACCCCCCGCCCCGGTTCCTCGTTCGGGTTGAACACATACTTGTCCGCCATCCCCTTCAGAAACGCATACGCTTCATCGTGCGGGTCGTAAAGCGTTTCTTCGGTTTCTGTTCCCGACAGCCCCTGTTGCATCGACGCAAACACCGCCTCGTGCTGGACCTCCATCTCCGCCAGGTTGGCCATCAGATCCCGCGACTCCCCCTCCGCCATCACGTCCCCCGCAGCACGATAAAACGCCGCGCCATTCCGTTCGATCCGCTTCGCAATTTCGAATACGTCATTCGCGTTATAAACCAGCGTGCTCATGGGTTCCTCCAATAGCTATTATTTGCCGGCCACTTCTCTGAGCCGGCGGTTCAGCAGCGCAACGTGCCCCATCTCTTCGTTGATGATCGTGTCGATCTTCGCTTTATCCCCCGCCGAAGGTATCAGTCCCTTCAGCCCCGTGTAGAACAGGATCGAATCGCCTTCCCGGCCGATCGCCCACTCCAGAATACCGTCGAGGTTCGCGTTCGCCCCGACCAATTCCGGCGGCACGGACCGTTCCAGATCAAACACCGGGCCGTTGCTGAACGTTTGCAGGTACTGGGCCGCCTCCCCTTCCGGGTCGTCCCATTCGGCTCCCAACGCATCCACGCTTAGCTGTTGCAGCAGGGCCTGGAACATGGCCTCGTGGCCCTCTTCCATGACGCTGAGCAGGCCAAGCTCGCCACGGAGGCGTTCCTCTTTCACGGTATTGGCGGCCTCCCGATAAAACCGTTTGCCGTTCCGCTCGATCTGGACGGCCATCTCGAGAACTTCGCGCGGATTGAAAAACAGGCTCATGGTCACGCTCCGACCGCCGCGGGCGGCGTGTAGACTCGCGCTGCCAGTTCATTGTCGATCATGAACAGCGCGCCCGGGTCATCTCCTGCCAGCTTGAGTTTCTGCAGTATACCCTCCGCGTTCGCCTCTTCCTCGATTTGTTCCGTCACGTACCACTGCAACAGAATCCCGGTCGCCAGGTCTTTCTCCTCCTGCGCCAGAAACGCCAGGTTGTTGATGAGGCTGGTGACATGCTGCTCGTGCTTGAGCGTCTCCTCGAATGCGTTGAGCGGCGATTTCCAAACCGTCGCCGGCGCGTCAATCCCGGCCAGCGTTACCGATCCCTGCCGGCTCAGCACGTAATCGTAGAACTTCAGCGCGTGGAACGTCTCCTCCTGGTACTGCACACGCATCCAGTTCGCGAATCCTTTAAGGTTCATCGAGTCAAACCACGCCGACATCGACAGGTACAGGTTCGCGCTGTACAACTCCGCCGTGATCTGATCATTTATCGCCTTTTGAACTTTCTTGTTCAACATGACGTCCCTCCTCTCAAGCAGCCATCGCTATTGACGCATTCCCTAACGACTGGTCATCCGACTGAACCTCAAAACTCCGCCTACACCCGGGTCAAACCGCTTCCGCAAACACTTCAAAATAACCCTGCACGTGCGCGCACGCCGGGCATACCGACGGCGCTTCCGGCCCTTCATGCAGATACCCGCATTTCAGGCACCGCCACACCACCGCCTCCCTACGTTTAAACAACGTTCCGTCCGCCATCCGTCCCGCCAGTTTCGAATAGCGCATCTCGTGGTGCTTCTCGACCATCGCGATCGAGTCGAACGCACGCCCCACGTTCTTAAACCCTTCCTCCCGCGCGATCTCCGCAAATTTCGGGTAAAGTACCGACCACTCCTCATGCTCGCCCACACTCGCCGCCAAAAGGTTCTCTGCCGTGGTCCTGTTGCCGGGAACTCCATATACGGCCTCCACCTGGCAGTCCGGACCCGGCAAAAACTTGTAATAAACGCTCGCGTGCGCCTGCTCTTCCTCCGCCGTTCGCTCAAACACCAACGCTATCTTCTCAAAACCTTCCTTCCGGGCCTTCTTGGCAAAATACGAGTACCGGGCCGCCGCCTGGCACTCCCCCGCAAACGCCGCCATTAGATTCTTTTCCGTTCGTGTACCCGACAAACTAGCCATCGTGAATGTCCTTCCTAAACAATTAGCTTCTTGTTTTATTCCCGGCAAACCGGGCAGACGCCCAAAAACTCCACTCGATAATCCGTTATCTCAAAACCCCCGGGACCCGCCGGCAACGTCACACCATCAACACTCGCACCCAAAACGTCCTCTAAACGGCCGCAACGAACACACCGGACATGAACATGACGCTCTACATTCCCATCGTACCTCGCTTGCGATCCCGGCACGCCCAACTTCTTTATAACCCCCTGTTGCGAAAGAACATCCAAGTTGCGATATACCGTACCAAGACTCACGTGAGGCAAACGCCGCCTAACCTGCGCGTACAACTCATCCGCCGACGGATGGCTCCTCACCTTCCTCAGCTCCTCCAACATAATCTCTCGCTGTCTCGTTATACGCACAAAAACCTCAAGCATTAATAGTAACCGTTACTATAAACCACCCGCCACACAATGTCAACCCCGCCGCGTCTCAACCGCTCACTTTTTCCTCTACGGCCATGTATGGAGGGCCAAAACGACGTCCTGAACCCGGTCAATTCAGCCCAAAATCGTTCAACCGTGGAAGCGGCGTCCCCGCCGTTTCGATGATGCTGCCCCCGCCGCCGCTCTCACGGATCTCGATGCACTCGCCGGGCCTGCGGATCAAAGGCGTCAGATCCACTTCAACTGTCTGCCATTCTGACGTCACAGCCACCTTCTTCCACCCATCAACCGCAACCGGCGCCGCCACGTCTGCCGTGCCCGCTTGCGCCCCTGCGCCAATACCCGACGTTTCGTAGGCCGCAAACTCCAGGATGTTTGGCACGCCCGCCGATTCCGTAACGCGCAGGCGCAACGCATCTACCCGTGTCGCCGGGAACCGGTCAATCCGCTTGTAGCCAATCGGTTTCCCCTCCGAAAGCAGCCGCCACTCGACTCCCGCCAACCCTTCGACCCGGTACCGCCGCACCGTGTGGCCTTGGGCGATATCTTCTCTGATGACGGCGTGCGTCACCGTTTCAGGCCTCTCAAAACGCAATTCCAACTCGGCGCCGGCGCCCGCCGTGGCGCCCTTCTTGTTCGCATATACCCCGCGGACCCCCTCGCCAAACTCCCGGTATCGCTGCATATGCGATTCGGGAATGAGCCCGGTGGTGTCCGGCGTGGCGTTCAGCAGCAGCACGCAACCCCGGCCCACGGACTTGAAGTAAATGTCCATCAGCTTGTCCAGCGGTTTGATCATGTGGTCGGTGTTCGGCCCCCAGAACCACTTGTGGTCGAGCAACGTCGTGTCCATTTCCATCGGCAGCCACACGTCCCCCTCCGGGTCGGAATGAACGCCGGTGGCGCCACCCGATTTTGCCGCGGCCCCAGCCACCGTTTGCCACGCCGGTTCCGGCGTAATCCCCTGCTCGTTGCCCGGCCAGCGCAACGTTGCATGAGGCCCCTGGAACACCATCGCTTTGGGCGCATACTGCTTGATGATGTCGCCGAGCTCGATCACGCAACTCCCGTCGAACCACAGTTCCGAGATCTCACCGTACCCCGAAAGCACCTCTGTCCACTGTTGTCGCAGGACCTGGTTGTAGGCTTCCTGTTTTGCGGGGTCGTTTGTTTTTCCGCCGCTCCCGATAGGTGCGCCCCACTGATCGTCACCCGGGTAAATGTAAATGCCCAGCTTCAGCCCGTGCCGGCGGCAACTCACCGCCAAATCGCCCAGCACATCCCCTTTCCCGCCTTTCCACCCGATATTCCGCACGCAATACTCGGTCGTTTCCGTCGGCCACCAACAAAACCCGCCCGTATGTTTGGCTACAAACAGGACCTGTTTCGCACCCATCAATTCCGCCGCCCCGCACCATTGCTCCGTATCGAGCTGCGAAGGATTGATCTGATCCAGCGCCGTCGAATGATCGTCGTACTCCCGCCCCTGCCACGTGCACGGGTCCAGGCAAAGGAACATCTCGATCTCCATCTCATGCCACGCGATCTGCTCCAGTGTCGGCACGCCCCGCTGCCCCCACGCCGGGCCCATCAAAATGACCACTGTCATAAGGCACACGCTTCGCATTGAATTCAACCCTTTCCCGCAGGTCGTATCGCTCCCTCAGTATCAAAGATCTCTGGAATAATTTTGTCTAATGCTCTCCCACGCCATCCTCCTCCAGTCTCTTTTTCATCGGAAACCCCGCTCCGGATTGCGAAGCCCCCAACGCCCCATCGGGTCCGTCGGCCGTATCCCTCTGTACTTGACCGTTTGCACCACATCATCCCCGGCCCACGCACAAGAAGCCGAGATAATCACCGAAACCAGCAGAACCAGGATGACCTTCTTCTCTTTCCTCAATCTCGCACCTCGCTTTTCATACAAAAATCGCTCTGGATTCCTGACTTTTCGTCCCTTTGGTCCCTTTGGTCCCTTATGTCCCTT
>JAPLKX010000583.1 GCA_026387845.1 Candidatus Hydrogenedentota bacterium
CTGCCTGGCGTGCGGGGCCTGTACGTATGTGTGCCCGACCGGCAGCATCCAGATGGAAGCGCAGACCGCCGCCCGGCTGCGCAAGCGCGTCGCCACGGAGCGAAAATGCCGATACATGCTTATGGGCATGGTGTCCAACAAACTCTGTCCCAACGATTATGACTGCCGGCACTGCAGTTTTGACCAAACCGTAGAATTCCGTTTCGGCGTCCACCCCGCGTGTGTGCTCGCCGCGGCAAGAGAGCAGGGCGGGCTGTCAGCAAGCCGGAAAGCGTGACGGACCCCACGATGAGAACTTACGTACAAAGAAAGGACATGTGATGAGTACGATTACGTTGAGCGTTGATGGCGAAAAGGTGTCCGTTGCGCCGGGAACGACCATTCTCGAGGCCGCCCAGTCACTGGGCAGAAACATTCCCACGCTCTGCTACCTCAAAGACGTCCAGGCCATCGGCGCGTGCCGCGTATGTCTGGTCGAGGTCGAAGGGGCAAAGACGCTCGTCTCTTCCTGCGTGATGCCCGTCGGCGAAGGCATGAAGGTTCACACCAACAGCAAGCGCGTCCGGAACGCGCGGAAAATGGTGGTCGAACTGCTGTTGTCCGACCACGGCGGCGATTGCCAAACCTGCGTGCGAAACGACAACTGCGAACTCCAAGCCCTCGCCAGAGAACTCGGCATTCGTGACATCACCTATCCCGGCGAGAAAAGCAGAGGCTTCATCGACACCAGCACCCCCGCGCTCCAGCGCGACACCGCAAAGTGCGTCTTGTGCCGCAGGTGCGTCACCGTCTGCCAGCAGACCCAGGGCGTCGGCGGGCTCTTCCCGCAGAACAGAGGGTTCGACACGGTCGTTGGGCCCGCGTTCGCACACCCGCTTAGCGAGGTTGTTTGCGTCCAATGCGGCCAATGCGGCGCCGTGTGCCCCGTCGGCGCCATAGTTGAACACGACCAGATCGCGGAAGTCTGGGCCGCGCTCGAAGATCCGGCAAAGACCGTCGTGGTCGAAACCGCGCCCGCCATCCGCGCCGCGCTCTGCGAGTGCTTCGGGATGGAGCCCGGCACGCTGGTGACCGGCAAGATGGTTTCGGCGCTGCGCCGGCTGGGATTTGATGGCGTGTTCGACACCAACTTCACCGCCGACCTCACCATCATCGAAGAAGGCACCGAACTGCTCATGCGGCTCAAAAAGGCCCTCGTTGACAAACAGCCCGTCCCCCTGCCGCTGTTCTCAAGCTGCTCGCCCGGGTGGGTCAAGTACTTGGAGTACTACTACCCGGACATGCTCGACTGCCTCTCGACGTGCAAGTCGCCCCAGCAGATGTTTGGCGCCATCGCCAAGACGTACTACGCAGAAAAAATCGGCAAAAAACCCGAAGACATGTTCGTCGTGCCCATCATGCCGTGCACGGCCAAGAAGTTCGAAGCCCAGCGGTCCGAAATGAACGACAGTGGCGTCCGGGACGTCGACGTCGTCCTTACCACGCGCGAACTCGGCAGGATGATCAAGCAGGCCGGCATCGATTTCGCCTCGCTGCCCGACGATACCATGGACTCCCCCATCGGGCTCTCGTCGGGCGCCGCGGACATCTTCGCCAACACCGGTGGCGTCATGGAAGCCGCCCTGCGGACCGTCTACGAACTGGTCACCGGGAAGCCGTTCCCGTTCGAAAACCTCCACGTTGCTCCCATCGCCGGACTCGAAGGCGTCAAGGAAGCGTCCGTACTGATCACCGAGACCGTCCCGGACTGGGCGTTCCTGAAGGGCGTGACCGTGAAGGTGGCCGTAGCGCATGGACTCGGCAACGCCAAAAAAGTCATTGACCGCGTACGGTCGGGCGAAGCCGGATATCACTTCATCGAAATCATGACGTGCCCCGGCGGCTGCATCGGCGGCGGCGGCCAGCCCCGGTTCACCACAAACGACGTCCGGCGCGCCAGGATCAGCGCCATCTACAAGGAAGACGAAGGCAAAAAGCTCCGCAAGTCGCACGAAAACCCCTTTATCAAGCAGATCTACGACGAATTCCTCGGGAAACCGCTCGGCGAAAAGTCCCACAAGCTCCTTCACACCCATTACCACGAGCGCTCGAAAGTCTGAGCGATTCCCTTCCCGTGAAACGGGCCCGGAATACGCGTGCTAAAGCACGGGACCAACATTCCGGGCCCGGCTTTTTTTATGCCCTCCCTCCCCACTCAGTCCGCTTGTGTCCGTCCGTACTACTATCCGTCAACATCCAGCATTTTTTCGTAGA
>JAPLKX010000466.1 GCA_026387845.1 Candidatus Hydrogenedentota bacterium
AGGGCATCGAGCACGCGCGCCACCGTGCGGCGGACGGCCTCGACTGCCACCGTGGGAACGGCTTCGAGCGCGGAGGGATCCAGGGAACCGGCAAAGGTCGAAACCGGCTCCGGGACGTTTCGTCCGCGGAGGTGCTTGCGCGGGTAGGCTCGGGCGGCTTCTACTCGACGCCGGGCGGCGGCCAAGTGGACCTGTGCCGGGCGCAGAGATCGCCTGGCAGCGCCTTGAAACCGTTCACCTACGCCCTCGCCCTCGAACAAAATGTGCTCTACCCGAGCGAAACCCTGCTGGACGACACGCTCGACTTCGGCGCCTACAGCCCCGGCAATTTTGACGGCGGCTACAACGGCCTGATCAGCGCCTCGGATGCCCTGCGCCACTCGTTGAACGTCCCGGCGGTGCTTGTCCTCGACCGGGTGGGCGTGCCCGCGCTCGACGAATTGCTGCGCTCGCTTGGCCTGACCACGCTCAAACGCGACGACACCTACGGGCTCGGCATGACGCTGGGCAATTGCGAAGTCCGGCTGGACGAGTTGATCGCCGCATACGCCGCCGTCGCCAACCTGGGCGAGTGGCGCCCGCTGAAAATTGTCCGTACCGCCGTAGACGCGACGTCCTCGTCGCACGCGACGTCCTCGTCGCGCCATTTCCAACCAGCAGCCTACGGAAAAGAAGCTACTGGGTGCGCTGACCCCGATGCCGCCGAGCGCCGCCGCGTCCTGTCGCGCGGAACCTGCCTGAGCCTCTACGAGTCGCTCGAACAGGCGCTCCCGAACGAATGGGAGTCAAACGTGGTCGTGGCGGGCAATATGGGGCCTCGCGTTTGCTTCAAGACCGGCACGTCCACCGGCTACCATGATGCCTGGGCGTTCGTGTTTAACGCCCAATACGTCGTCGGCGTGTGGATGGGCAACAACGACGGTAAAGGGACCGACCGGCTTGTGGGTGTGCGTGCCGCGTTGCCGCTGGCCGGGTCGATTATGCGCGCCCTGCCCGTTTTGAACCGGCCCGCCTGGCCTGAACCGGCTGGCGACCTGCGGCGGGTGGTGGTCTGCGCGGTGAGCGGGCTGCCCCGCTCGAAATGGTGCGCCCACACCAAGGACGCCCTCATGCCCGCCGATCAGTATCTGCACCGGGTGTGCGACGTCCATAGGCCCATCCGCGGCGGCGACCGCCGAATCGGCACGACGCTCGAGCCTGCGCATTCAGGAGCCCGTAAACGAGGCCGAATACGTCCTCACCGGCGAGCCGCAAGGAGATCGGATCCGGCTCCGCGCCTCGATAGATGCGGAAAAAAGTTTATACTGGTATATTAATGACCGGTATTTCGGGCAGTCGTCGCCGGACAGCCCCCTGCTGCTTGAGTTGTCGGCAGGGGAGCACACACTGGCCTGTATGGCGCCGGACGGGTCGCTCGACCGTGTTAAGTTCCGAGTGAGCGAGCCGCGCGCCCGCCTCGAGTTCAGGCGGCAGTCATGATGTGCGGAAGGTGGGACAAGAAGAGAGGCCTTACATGAGAATGGTGTGTTACGCGGTGGCCGCGCTGCTGGCCGCGTTGGTCGCGGCGGCAGGGGCGCGGGCGCAGGACGAGCCGATGACGGTCAGCCGGCTGTTTCAGACGGCGGGCGCCCGGAGCGCGGCCGCGTCCAGCGGTGTCGTGTCCGCGCGCGTTACCGAATACGGATGCCTGAAAACCGGGAATGCCGCCGCCGAAGCTTACGACAGGGCTCTGTCGGCCCTGATTTCCGCACTCGAGACTGTTCCCGCGGACGTCCCGCTCGACCCCGCGCTGATCGCGCCCGACAAGGCCGATTGGGCCGTCGAGACCTGGTACGAAACCGATTACGCCTACGACAAGGGCCGCTACAGGCTCAGCAAAGTGACCCCCTCAGGCAGCTATTACTCCGCGTTCGACGGGGTGGCCCAATTCCGAGCCGAGCAGCGAACCTTGTACATCGACCCTATGGAGAGGCTCCGCGAGCCACTCGAGGATATTGACATCAACCTGATGCGGTGGGACCAGATCCCGGCGGAGAGTTATGTCCGCGACGACCAGGAATTCGAACTCAAACCGCTCGGCGGGCCACGGTACAACGTGTGGCTGCGCAACAAAAACACCGGCGACACCGTCGACCAGGTATTTAACATCGAAACCGGCATGCTTGAACGAGGCTCAATGCGAAACGCCGCCGGCCAACTGCTCCAAGAGCACTTGTGGCTGCGGCCGGTGTTGAACGGCGTGTGGGCGCCTTCGGTTTTTGTCAAGATGGAACGCGCCGGCGGCAGCATCCATTTGAGCGTGCATTCCTACAAGAAATGGGAAATCCGGCCCATACTTGACGAGGAAATCGCAATCCCGCGCAACGCTTACGATACCGTGGCCGGCATGGCATTTCCCGTCTGGCAGGCTGCAGACGAGGCCCCCGTCGCCGCCGCCGGCAAGTCCAGCGGCGGCAAACCGCAACTGCGCGGGCGAAGACCACGCCCGCTCGAAGAGCCCGGCATCGACATGATCGAATTGACCAAGCCGCCCACTCAAAGTTATGTCATGCGAACTGTCGGACTCTCCCTCATCGTCATCGCCGTCGGCCTGATGGTGTTGTACCTCGTCAAATGGCGCACGAGATGGAATGAAGTACTGAGAACCAGCTTCGGCCTGCGGAAAAAATAACGAGCGCGGCACGGGCAAGCGGTCTGAGTGGAAGAAAAGGACATAAGCGACCCAAAGGACCTAAGGTTGCCTTTTTCGATAGTTGTTAAAAGCGGGTTTTTTCATCAGTTCTTAAACAGTCTGTCCTTTTCCAACGTGCTGGCTTGAAAATCCTACCCCTGCCGCAGCAGTTTTTAGGTCCCTTGGGTCCTTTAGGTCCCTTTCTCCAAACGCAGAGCTTGGGGAACGCCATGTCGGGATGCCTGCCCCCGCGCTGGTGTGGTAAGCTGGTAGCGGCCGTAAATGAAGATTTTGCACATTTATAAGGACTTTGATCCGCCGGTTCGGGGCGGCATGGAACGGCACATCGCGTTGATGTGCCGGTTTCAACGTCAATGGGCGGAGGTCGAGGCGCTGACGTGCAGCCGGTCGTGCAGGACCCGCCCCGTGGACCGCGACGGGACCCGGGTGTTCGAGGTGGGGGAGTGGGGCCGGTTTCAAAGCGCGCCG
>JAPLKX010000219.1 GCA_026387845.1 Candidatus Hydrogenedentota bacterium
CGGCAAACACCGGTTTATCCACTTATCCACCCCCATCCACAAAAGAAAAAGAACCAAAAAGAAAACTTCTACTGCGCCGGCTCATTTTCATCCCCAAACTCCGCATACCAACATACAAGGCGCGGTCGTCTCGCCCGCGCCATCCAACACGCGAACCACGGGAAGCGCGGCAGGCCTGCCCCGAAGTCAAAGCCAGGGGTCTGGGCGGCGCGGGCGAGACGACCGCGCCTACGGTTACGGAAAATGTTTACGCCGGGGGCAGTTGACGGCGGATGTCCTCGACCCGGCCAATCTGGTCCAGCGCCTGCTGAACCACCCCGCGTTCGGCCCCAAACCCAAACCCGCCGGCTTCCAACTCCTTGAGCAGTTGGCGTTTGAACCGTTTTCTGAGGCCGCGGCCGGAGGTGCGCACGAGCCACGCGAACAGGGCCAACTCGATAAACAGTATGGCGCCCAGCATGGACGCGCTCCGGCCGAGGAAGCCGGTTTCCGGCAGGACGACCTCCGCATCCAGCACCAGGTGGGCGTAATATTGGTAAATGGGCGCGCCGATGGTAAATGCAAACGGGACAAACCACGCCAGATCCAGCAGCGGCAGGACCCATCGCGTCAGCATTCTGGCGCGACGGTTGATCCGGGCCTGGACCGGTGCGAGCGCCTCGTCCAGCCGTTGCCGCAGTTCGTCTGCGTACCGGGTGGACCACTCCGCGAACGGCGTTGTCGGGAATCCGGCCCTGGCCAGGTAGGCATTAACTTCGGCGTGCTCCTGCGAAAACCGCCCCGCCAGATGACGAAGGTACCCCTCGCTCTCATCCGGCACGGACACGCCCCCGGCAGTCTCCTCCGATGCCCGGTTAAACGTCCGCAACAGGCTCGAGAGCGACAGCCGGCCCACGATCCGCGACGGCGCCATCCGGATCCAGTGCAGTACGCGGAACAGCGTGCCCACCACCCCGAACGACCGCTCGCTGACCGCATTGCCGACCGCCACGATCCAGACGTGCGGCTCGTTGAGCAGCCGATCCTGGAGGTGAACCATCGAGGCGTGGGCGACAGCCTGTTCGGCCTTGACAATGACCTTGCGCGCCGCCTCGAGGTTTTTCTTGCTGCCGTCGAGACGCTGTTCGAGCGCTGTGAGCGTGTTCTTCAGCGCCCCGGCAATGTTGGCTTCCTTGATCCTGGCGCGCTCGGGCGGCAATTTCTCCCGGATGTACTCTTCGAGCGCCGGAAACTCGAACTCATCGCCGGCTCCGGCCCCCGTTTTCCGCTCGAGTGCCCGCTGGGCGCTGACACGGAAACATCCATCCACCAGGAAGTTATCTTTCCGAAGCCAATCGAGCCAGTCCACGCGGATGTCGGCGTCCTGGTCGGCGAGCGTTTGGATGCAGACAATTTTCCGCTCGTCTTTGAGCGGCCGCAGGAGGGTCAGGCTCTGTTCGTTCTTATACTTCTGCTGGGTGCCGCAAAACAAGACCACGTCCGCCTTCTTCAGCAACTGCTGGACCCGATCCGCGTGCTCGACCTTGATGCTGTCAGTGTCGGGCATGTCAATCAGTACCAGGTCGTCCAACACGGGGCTCTCGACGTACCGCGCCGGCCCGAACTCCTCGCCGGCCGCCGGCGGATGGTACACGGTCGGTTCTTCGGTGGTGGGCCGGCGCTCGCCGGTCAGCGCAATCGGCGCCCCGGCGATGGCGTTGAGCAGGGTGGACTTGCCCGTGCCCGTACCCCCGAACAGGACCGCCACCAGCGGCTGGGGAATCCGGTCGATCTGCCTGTCGAGCCAATCGACTCGGTCACGCAGGTCGGGCAGGGCGTTTTTGAGCGGCCGCCAGGGGGTGTCCTCTGCGGCGAACGCCTCGAGGCTGCGCACGGTGTCGGCTAAAACGCTTTGCGGCATAGGTCGTTCAGTTCCTCCATGCGTGAGGCGTGGTTGCGGAGGGCCTCGACGGTCCCTGCCAGCGAACCGGCCGAGGGTTGGGTCAGGTGCAGTTCGATGGCATTGCGCAGGGCGTTCCGCTGGAGCGCCTGCCATTTGGTAACGAGGCCGGCGAGTTTGTCGCCCCACAGGTAGCTCGCGCCGTGCATGATGATGTGCTCCATGACGGGCACGCCCAGCGACGCCAGGATCTCTGACAGCCCCAGTCCCGGCACCCAACCGTGCGTCGACAGCAACACCACCACACCCCCCCACGAGCCCAATAGGCCGAGATGGTAAAACCTGCGCACGCTCCGCCGGAACGATTTGTCCGCCCAGCGTGTCTCCAGTTCTTTGTACGCGTAGTCGCGGTACGCGCCGATGTAATTTTCGGTGGTGAGGGTTTCGACGGCGACGGTGTGCGCGAGTTGCTGCGGATCGATATCGCGGAGCGCGGCTTCGAAATGATCGCCGGCCTCGGGCAGCCTGTCGCGGAAATAGTTGAGGGCGCGCGTGCTGTACGCACTGTAAAGGCCGGCCACGAGCTCCTCGATTTTTCTAACCTGCTGCTTATTGAAATCCTGCTCGGTGAGCGCGTCTTCCACCTGGCGGATGAAAAGGCCCTTCACCTTTCTGAAGACCCATCCGGGCATCTTAATGGCTTTGGCCGTCACCGACCCCAGTAGCCTGTCGGGCGCACTGGCGTGTTTCTGGATGAACTCGTAAACCACGGTGATGAACTCTCTGCCCGGCTTGGGCAGATAGGCGTTGACCACCTCGCGGTTCAGGGATTGCAGCAGGTCCAGGCCGCCGTCGAGGTCGTGTTCAAGCCGGCGCGCCCTCGAGAAAAACAGGCGGGCTTCTTCTGTAAATTTTTCCAGGTTTTCCGCGAGAATCCGGCGTTTCAGTTCGATCGCGTCCAGCGACTCGAGGTAATTCATCAGCCCGATGCCGCTCCCGTCGAGCGCGACGGGTTGGCACGGCCGAAGCCGTTGGCAAGGTTCGAGCCGCGGGATGGTGAACGCCGGCATCTCGTCCTCTGGCGGTTCACGCCCATCCAGGACGTATTCGCGGAACTCCTCGAGTTGCCTCCGGGTGACGCGGTACTCGGCGTCGGCGTCTTCGGTCATGTTCATCAGCGGGATGATTCTTCGGCCGGATTTCAGGGCTTCCCGGAAAAATTCGACGACGGCCATGTCCGCGTATTTCTGGCCGGTGAGTATGCCAATCAGGACATCGCCGGCTTCCCGGATGCTCTTGGCGAGCTCCCAATTAGTCCGTGTGATGGAATCGATGTCGGGCGTGTCGAGCAGGACCAGCAGGGCCTGCGAGCCGTTGCTCTCCGCGAGTTCCAGCGCGCGCGCCAGGAAGGCGCGGCCGGGCACGTCAATCGCGCCCTCGATCCGGATCATGGTGACCGGCTTGGGCCGCGGCGCCGCGGCGCACGCCGCGCCCGCGAACCA
>JAPLKX010000145.1 GCA_026387845.1 Candidatus Hydrogenedentota bacterium
CTGTGCGCTGACCGTCCGCCCCGCGAGCGAGGCGAGACGGCATCGCTGGACGGTGACTGCTGTCCCTTGTCGGAAGGGCGGAGCATGGCTGGTGTCGCTGCGGGTTCTCACTCCTCGTTATCAGCAGCCATCTCGATAATCAGGGTTACCTCGCCGGACGATGCAAGACGTGGTTCGAACTCAGTTCAATGCCGTGGCTGCGAATCTCCAGCGGACGGTTGAGGTGAGCGATATGGTGGCTCAAGCTATACTGAGTACTGATCGGTTGCGCCGCTCGCGGAGTCAGGGAGATAGCCACCGGGCTTGTCGCCCTGAAGAAGCCCGCGCGCCAATCGGCGCTGTGAGGCAGGGCGGGGTTGGGGACGACGCCCCGCTGCGGGCCTGACCTCGAGACCACCCTCGCCCGTCTGCTCTTGGGCGAGGTTCTTGCGCGATTCGACGGCCAGTGCGGGAAGTTGGGCGGCCTCGGCAGGAGAGTGACCATCCTTCAAGACAAGAGGGGGTGATGCTACTAATCCCGACATTATATAGTTTGCATTATTGCGGATAATATGTTATCAAGGGGGCATGCGCAACGACAGCCGATCCCTGACACCGGAAGCGCAAGCCGCCTTGCGTATGCGGACGATCCACGCGATTCGGGGAGGAATGCGCCGGGGCAAAGCAGCGGAAACGTTCCAGGTGACGACCCAGGCCATACGGAATTGGTATCGGAAATTTGAGAAAGGTGGATGGGATGCACTTACCGGAAAACCACGAGGGAGGCCCAAGACCGGGGGGCTTCTCAAAGGTTGGCAAGCGGCGAGAATATGCCAGATGATTCGAGATCGCGTTCCAGATCAACTTCGGATGCCGTTTGTCTTGTGGACGGCCGATGCAGTGCGCGAATTAATCTCTCGAAAGTACGGCGTGAAGGTATCCACGCGAACGGTGCAACGATATCTCAAGGCATGGGGATTTACGCCGCAAAAGCCTGTACGCCAGGCCTATGAGCGGAACCCCAAAGCGGTGGAACGTTGGTTGAAGAAGGAATATCCGGATCTGGTGAAGCGCGCCAAGGCGGAAAACGCCTCTATTTTCTGGGGAGATGAGATGGGCGTGCGTTCCGATCATCAGGCGGGTCGGTTCTATTCTCCGAAGGGGAAGACACCCATCCGCCAAGGGACGGGAAAACGGTTGAGTGCCAACATGCTTTCCATCATCTCCAATCGAGGCAAGATGGCATTTATGGTCTTTACTGGGAAATTCAGGTCAAAGGTATTGCTTAGTTTTCTAAGCCGAGTGATTCGCCATGTGAAGAGGAAGGTCATTCTGATTGTGGATAGTCATCCGGTCCATAAAAGCAAGGAGACGGGGAAGTGGCTGGAGGCACATGAAGATCAGATCGAGATTGTCTTTCTGCCAGCCTATAGTCCGGAACTGAATCCAGACGAGATGCTAAACCAAGATGTGAAGGCGAATGCGGTGGGGAGGCACAAACCCAGAACCCAAATGGAGATGACCCAC
>JAPLKX010000526.1 GCA_026387845.1 Candidatus Hydrogenedentota bacterium
TACTGGTCGAGTCGTTTGTCGAAGGGCGACACGTGACGGTGGACGGGGCGGTCTACTGCGGCTCGTTCAGGCCCATCTCGGCGCACGGTTCCATACCCGCGCCGCCGCCATGCTGCTATGATCAAGCCGTTTACGCGCCCTTGGAAGACGAACTCATCGCAAAACTTGCAGACGCCGCCGGGTCGATTGCCAAGGTGCTCAAACTCACCTCGGGCATCTTCAGCGCCGAATTCATCCAGTCGGCCGGCTCCTTTTTCCTGGTCGAACTCCACCCCCACCCCGCCCATTTGCACCTGCCCGCGGACCTGCTCGATCTCGCCGGCGAGGCAACCGCGGTGGCCGGCGTCCTCCGCGCATGCACAGGCGAGGCGCCCGCCAAGAACTCTGCGCAACCCCCCCATTCCGCCGCAATCAGTTGGATTCCCACACACAGCGGCGTCGTGACGGCTGTCGAAGGCCTACTGGATGCCCGGGCCGTACCCGGAGTCCGCCAGGTGCGCGTCAATGCAAAGCCCGGCGATGTAATGGGCCACGTCGTAGATGTCGCGACTCGCGACAAAGTCGGCTATGCAATCGCCATGGGCGCATCGGCCGGCGAGGCGCTCGACGCCGCGGAGAAAGCCTGCAACCTGTGCCGGATCGTTACCAACCCGGCGTTGCACTGACTGGAGGGTGTCTCGATGATGGGGATGTGGATGGCAGGGCTTACCGGCGGAGATCAGGACAGCCGCCAGCAACAACAACAGGCCGCCATGGGCATGAATGTCGCCGAACTCCGCACCGAACTCCGCGAAATGAGAGGACAGATCGGTAAGCTGGCCCTCATGAACCAGGCCCTGTGGGAACTGCTCTGCCAACGCCTCCAACTTACCGACGACGACCTCGCCAAAATCGCCCAGGAGATCGATTTGCGCGACGGCACCGCGGACGGCAAAATGACCGAATCGCCGGTCCGATGCCCCCAGTGCGGCCGGATCTCGAATTCGCGCCACTGGAAATGCCTGTATTGCGGCCTCCAGTTTGAAAAACCCGCAATGGGCTAGACTGAGCCCGCTGGATCGGCTGCAGTTGTAGCAATGAACGCCCATCCTCGACGTGACAAACCGTTTCTACTGACAAACAAAGGTTGATTTGCATTACAAATTGTCCTTTACATTTTACTTTATGTATGGTATGCTTTACATGAATAAAGAAACGGAGGACTAGCGATGCACCCGCAATTAAGACATGCCTGGTTCAACCTGACGGTTTTTGTGCTTGTGCTTGTGCCCACTGTCTGTGCCTATCTGTTGCTGCTGCTCTTGTACGGCCCGCGTATGGCTTCTTTGGCTTTTGCTTTTCTTAGCCTGGTAGGGCTGTTGGGTTTTGGAGGCCATTTCTACCGGCGGAAGCCAGGCGAGCCCGGCGTGGTATTTGACGAGCGCGACCAGTTGATACGTGATCGGGCCGACCTGATGGGATGGCGGGTGAGCTGGCTGTACTGGCTGTTGATCTGTTTTGTACCATGGTGCTGGATAGTCTTTACATCCGGCATCGCGGCCATGATACAAATGGGCATCCCGCTGATACTGTTTCCGCTCTTCTACGGCGGCGCGGCCATTGTTTACTGCGTAACATGGTCGTTGGCGATCGTCTTCTCCTACCGTGAGGCGCCGCAGGCATGAGCACGGCACTCCAAAACAGGATCCGCCGGTTGCGGTTCGCCCATCTTCGACGTGACGAACCGTTTCTGCTGACAAACAAAGAGTGGTTTACATTACAAATTGTCCTTTACTTTTTACTTTATGTATGGTATACTTTACATGGATAAAGAAACGGAGGACTACCGATGCACCCCCAATTAAGACATGCCCGGTTTAACCTGATAGTTTTTGTGATTGTGCTTGTGCCCACTGTCTGTGCCTATCTGGTGCTGCTGTTCTTGTACGGCCCGCGTATTGCTTTTTCATCTGTTGGCTTTCTCGGTCCGGGGCTGTTCATCTGGGTTTTCGGAAGCCGTTTCTACCGGCGGAAGCCGGGCGAGCCCGGCGTGGTGATGGATGAGCGCGACCAGTTGATACGTGATCGGGCCGGCCTGCTGGGGTGGCGGGTGGTCTGGGGGTACTGGTGCCTGATCTGTTTTGTACCGTGGTGCTGGGCAGCCTTTGCGTGGGGCATCGAGGCGGTAAAAGAGAAGGGCATCCCGCTGGAGTTTTATCCGCTCTTCTACGGCGGCGCGTTCATTGTTTATTACGTAACATGGTCGTTGGCGATCGTTTTCTCCTACCGTGAGGCGCCCCAGGCATGAGCACGGCACTCCAAAACAGGATCCGCCGGTTGCGGTTCGACCATAACGAGATGACGCAGCAGGAATTGGCGGACAAGGCAGGCGTGACACGGCAAACCATCATCGCCCTCGAGGTAAATCGCTACGTGCCCTCTTTAGTACTGGCGCTCCGAATCGCCCGGGCATTTGGCGTTGGCGTGGAGGACGTCTTCCAAATGGAGAAGTAGCGGGCCGCCGGAAGGCGGGCTGCTGGAAGGGGCCGCTGGAAGGCGGGCCGACTTTTTGGTAGGATTTCGGTGTAAGGTCGTCTTTGTGCAGTGGGGGAATGCTGTAGCGAAAGTGCCACAAACCTTTGCGGCCAGACGTCAAGAGCCATATGCGTGCGGCAACGGCATGGCTTGTGCCAGGGCAAATACGTCAACAAGGAGTGGGGACATGAAACGATTGCCGGTTGTGGCGGGGTGTATTGCTGTTCTTGTCAGCGTTTTGCCTGCCGGGGCGGAACTACAGAACGTGGCGGTGGGCGGATCCATTCGGATTCGCGGCAACTGGTACAGCAGCGAGGGGACTGGCGACAGTCTCACCGGCCGCAATCCGTTTTTCCAGGTGCGGGGTACGCCGAGCTGGCGCAGCATATGGGGCAATCCGTTGGCGGGGGCGCGGTGGGCGGCTCAGCCGGGACGCCTGCCGGTGTTTGGGTGGCCGGACTGGGATGAGCGGGGTTCGAGCTCGGGCTATGTCGAGCAGCGGACTACGCTGAACGTGCGGACGAATTTCAGTGAGATGGTGAGCGCCTTTATTGAACTGGACAGCTACGACATCTGGGGCGAAGACTTCCGCTCCGATTACATTACCGGAGTGGACAGGCGCGCCGCCTCGATCGACGACGTAGAAGTGTTCCAGTCATACATCGAAGCCAACGAGATGTTCGGAATGCCGCTACGGCTGCGCGTAGGCCGGCAGGAACTGCTGCTGGGCAGCCAGTGGCTGGTGGGTTCGAAACAAATCGGCACGATTTTCCCGGGCACGTCCTTCGACGCCGTCCGCGCAACCTACGCCACCGAGTTGTTCAGCGTGGATGCGTGGTGGGCCAAACTCGCCGAAACCAGCCCCCTCGAAGAAGACGGCGACACCGACTTCTACGGCCTCTACGCCAGCTATTTCGGGGTCGAAAACGTCGTTTTCGACCTTTACTACCTGCTGTTGCGCGACGCCCGAGCCCGCTCCGTCACCAACGGCTCGTTCCTCGAGGAGGGGATTGAAGACCTGTTTGGGGTTGATAATTTCGACCCGACCTATCTGCACACGGTCGGCGCCCGCGCCGCAGGCACCCTGGGCCCTGTCGATCTCGAAGCCGAAATGGCATATCAGTTCGGTGAAGCCGATTCCGTCGGCATTTTGTTCGCCGGTGCGGGTTTGGTCTCTCCCTACGGGCCGGACGACGCTGGGTTCGACAACTGGGGCGCCAACCTCCAGGCCGGCTATACGTTCGACGCCCCAATGAGCCCGCGCATCTTCGTCGGCGGGGTCTATTTGGGCGGCGAAGACAATCGCGGCGTAGATTTGATTGATTGGCTGGGGGCGGTGGTGTGCCCGTTTTGGAGCGCGGACGCCAGCGTCAGTTTCAACCGGCTGTTCTCAAACTGGGCATACAGCGAGTTCCTCGAGAACACCGATTTGTCGAACGCATGGATAGGCCGCGGGGGATTGAGCGTCAATCCCACCGAAAGCCTCAACCTGTTGCTGGCGGTGTCATACTTCGAAACGCTCGAACCGTACAGGTCCACGTGGCCGGCTTATTTTCTCCTCGGCGAATGGGTAACG
>JAPLKX010000307.1 GCA_026387845.1 Candidatus Hydrogenedentota bacterium
CTTGCCTGCTTGCGTGCGCACCGAGGCAAGGAAACCTTGACGGTCGTCGTTTTGGTGGGCCTCGCAGAACGCCGCGATATCCGTCAAGAATGCGTCGTACTCGCCGATGCGTGTATCGAGACCCTCGAGCAGATCCATGGCGTCGCCGCCCAGATGCGTGATAAACGACCGGACTCCGTTGGATTCAACGGCAAAGATGCTGCCCATGGTTTCGAGGATGCCGCACTCCGACTCATCAAGAACAGCCTGGGCGGGATGCCAGCTCGTTGGGTGCACGATGAGTTCCCTGAATGGTGTCGTTCCGTTGCCGGAACGATATCCTCGAATCCCGTCAATATCGAGCATGGTCATGTAACCTTGAACGCCCAAAACATCCAGCAGGACGTCCGAAGGAGTCAACAGGCCCGGAGGGGAGACGGGATCGCGCGACCACGTGTAGGCAACTGCGTTATCAGGCGGATTTGCAAAGACTCGCTCGATAGGCAACGGTGCGCCCCCCAGCTCGCTGAGGTCCGCCGTGGTCCACATTCGCGCATACGCCTCATCACGGCTGGATACGGCAAGCCGCCATTCGGCAGGGAAAGGCTTGTTCCATTGGGCGGACCACGCCTCCTTGTCCGGGTCGTGCACGAGCTCCGGTTTGTCCCAGATCCGATACCCTTCAAGAGCGGCTATCGCAACGCCCCGGTCGCCGGATGTTGTGCTGACGGCCGTCAGGCGCCCGCGATCTTCGCTGTTGCCAACCGTGAACGAAGATCCGTCCGAAAGGGGTGTCATGACCAGCAGGGCGGTTGGATTGGCGAGACACCCCAGCACGAACGGTGTTTGTGGTACGGAGACCGTCGCCCCGGGCGCCAGTTGCGCGGGAGCCAGTAGCAGATCATTCGAGAACCGGTCCGGCACAACGACAAGCGCCATGTCCGCCTGAAGGTTTACGTACCCCGCCGCGGTATCGAGCCGGACTTCGATGAGCGGTCTCGCCCGGGGCATTCGGATAACCGCCTTCACCGTCCGATTCTCCGCGGTGACAAACGAAACACCCACCTCGATGAAGTCGGCGGAATTGCGCACGAGCTCGATGCCGCCCACGTTGTCTGCGGGACGCCGCGCCTCGTCCAACACGCTCAACGTCATCGGCGCAGCGGGCTTGCCTTCACGTTTAAGAACCAGCCGCGCCCCCTCGTGCGAGATATTGAGCAGGAGCCAGTCGTTTTCCACGACGACGCCCCCATCGAGAGCGCCCGCGGCGCTGCGCTCGGGGACGAGTTCCCATCCGGCTTGACCTTCCGGGCTACGCGAGGGATCGATGGCGCCCTCCCCGTGATAAAGGGCCAACCGTGCACCGAGACCTTTCGTTGTCCTTGCCGGTTCTGGCGCGCCCCCGCCGAGATCGAATCCGGGATGAATTCTCGGCTCGATCACGCCCACGACCTGAGGGTCGGCGACCTTGACCTGACAGAGGTCCCGCACGTCGGCCAAGGGACTGGGCGCACGGACGTAGCAAATTCCCTGGCCATTTGCAGACCACACGGGCCAAGCCTGTATGCCGGGTTCGGTCGTTAAGAGCATTGACTCACGTGTTTGAAGATCCAGCAGACGGATGTGCGCGCCGTCCTGATACGCCACCGTCTTGCCATCCGGAGAACAGCGCGGTGCACTTCCAATCTCGCCTTCTGCCAACAGATCAAGGGGTTTCTCCGCGCCTGGAGAGAGAAGATAGACGCGCTTGCCGGATTCATCCGTGCACAGGAAACGCGATGCCGAATTCGCGCCGGGAGCACCGGGCGTTGGCATGTAGCTCGGAAACGCGAGACGAGGCGCCCCCTCCGGGCTTACCGCGTTCTCGGCGCCGGAATCCAGAACCCGTTCGATCAGCCGCCCGTCACGCTGGAACACGATCCTTTCTCCGTCAGGGGACCACATGGCCTGGCATCCGCCGGCAATACGTTTCTTCTGATGGTCGGAACGGTTTACAATCCATATGCCCATCTCGCCGCCTTCAACGGAATTAAAAAGGATTTGGGTCTTGTCCGGAGAAAACTGCGGCGCAACATGCGGCCCCTGGTTGTACGCCACGCGGTCTTTCAAGAACTCAGACTGAACCACGACGCCTACCTTCGGGCGGGAGTAAACGAGCAGTTCCGGTTCGATGGCCTGGTCTCGAATCCGGGTTTCGACCGCTTGCCGCACCTCCGGCGGGATCGCTTCGAAACGCAGCACGCCCAGGTTTTCCTCTTCAGCGAGTTTGTATTCCAAGTTGGCCCACGTACTGATTTCCGGGTAACCGGTGGTCGGGAAACTCCGGCAGACGTTGAATCCCCATGTTTCTCCTTCGCCGGGAAAGCGGCCC
>JAPLKX010000727.1 GCA_026387845.1 Candidatus Hydrogenedentota bacterium
CGGCGCTAAGAAGCGCGGCGGGGGGCGTTCCAACGTGCAGGCGGGACGCCCGCACCACAATGGGCGACGATTTGGGTCGGAGAATGAGTGAGTCTTATCTTTTCTTTGGGCCGCCGAAGGCGCGCTTGACGAAGATGCCGATGTTGGGCCCGGCGAAATCTTCGCCGTAGTCGTACATGAACGACCACTGGCCGTTGAGCGAGAGGGTGGTTCGTTTGGTGAGGGGTACGTCGACGCCGGCGCCGAGGTTGGAACTGAAGGGGTGCCACGTATCTTCCTGCTTGTTTTGAATGAAATTGCCGAACGGTCTGAGGCCGGCCTTGACATCTCCCTCATAAGTCATTCGGTTCCAACTGAACGTGGCGGTCAAATATGGGCGGGTACCGTGGAACCGTTCGCCCCAGGTCATTTTCGGAGCGTTTTTCGGGAAGCCGAACGGGAACCATGCGACGCCGGGCCCGATGAACAGGTTTGACCGCTTGATCGTGACGTCGGCGTGAAATGGCAGCAACAGGACGCTGGTGTCGTCGGATTTGGTGCGGACGACGCCGGCGCTGCCGCCGACTTGGAAGAAGACATCCCAGTGGTCGCCGATTTTTCTTCCGACGCCGATGAACGGCGACCAAATCATGAAATCGTTTGCCTGATCGGTGAACGTTTTGACGTCGTCAAAACCCGGCGCGATAAGCCGGAACGGTGTGTTGAGTTGCCGGTCGATGAGCTTGTCGGCTTTGTGCAGCCGCGGGTGGCTGTTGGTGCTTCCGTTAAAGAAGTACCAGGGGCCCATCTCGTCCGCCGCCGCGCTGTCAGACCCCGTTTGATCGGTGGGTGCGGCGTCATCGGCAGGCGCGGCCCAGGCGGAAAACGGCGCCAGGAGAAGCATCCAACAGGCGGTTGGAATAGCATTTTTCTGGTATATACAAGGAAGGCCGCTTTTCAAACTATGGAAAAGCGAGTCAGTCCCCGTTTTTCGCTCATGTGGCTTTGCAGTATTGCACGGCGTTGCGGAACACTTGGAGGCCGGCGCCTTCCTGTGGGATCTGCTTGCGGGTCCACTGCGGATGATTGGTGCGGAAGGTGTTTGCTTCGGGGTGGGGCATGAGGCCGAATACCCTGCCGGAGGGGTCGCAGATACCGGCGATGTCGTCGACGGCGCCGTTAGGGTTTGCGGGGAACTGGCCGTTTGCGGGGGAGCCGTCGGGCTGGCAGTAGCGCAGGGCGACCTGGCCGTTGGTGTAGAGTTTTTTGAGCACGGCGTCGTCACGCGGAATGAATTTACCTTCGCCGTGGCGGACGGGCAGTTCGAGCGATTCGATGCCTTTAAGCCAGACGCACCGCGTGCCGGGGGTGACACCGAGGTTGACCCAGCGGTTTTCGAACCGGGCCGAGTCGTTGTTTGTCAGCGTGACTTCCTGGATGAACTCGCCGTCAAACAGCGGCAGGATGCCCATCTTGACCATGACCTGGAATCCGTTGCAGATGCCGATCACGAGCTTGCCGTCGGCGATGAATTTTTTGAGGGGCGCGCCGAGCTTGTATCTCAGGCGGTTTGCGAGGATCTTGCCGGACGCGACGTCGTCGCCGAACGAGAAACCGCCGGGGATCGCGAAGATGTGGTAGCGGTCGAGGAGGCCGGGGTTTTCGATGATGTCGTTGAGGTGGACGCGGTCGGCGCCCGCGCCGGCCCTGGAAAGGGCGGAGTGTGTTTCGGCATCGCAGTTGATGCCGAACCCGGTGAGAACTAGAGCGCGAACAGTCACGTTTACCACCTCAGCGGCCGCTGCCAGGCCTCTTTCAGATCGGCGAGCGGGGCGTTGACGACGAGGCCGCCGCGGCCGGTAATTTTGAGTTGGGGATCGGGCGTCACAGCGCCGAGGCGCGTGAGCGTCGAGCCTTTCATGGCGGCCTCGAACTCCTCCGTGTGTTCGGGGTGAACCGTGATAACGAACCGGCTCCGGCGGCGTAAACGATGTCGCCGGGGCGTTTGACGTCCATGGATACGGTCTTCTCGACATCGTCGATGATGCCCGCGGCGGTGAACAGTACGGTCGGCGGGATCGAGATTTTGGTGTCGCCGATTTTGTAATCGTTTTTCATGCTGTCCTTGCCGCTGATGAGGGGGATGCCGTAGGCAACGCAGTACTCGTGGAGGGCTTCCGCGCACCGGACGAGTTGGGCCAGCTTATGTTCGCCGTCGGGCGTTTTCTCGCTCTGGATTGGGTCGGGCCAGCAGAAGTTGTCGAGCCCGGCGATGGCACCGAGCCTTCCGCCGACGGCGATGATGTTCCTGACGGCCTCGTCGATAGCGCAGGCCATCATGTGGTAGGTGTCGATGTCGCTGTACTTGGGGCAGATACCGCAGGCGATGGCGATGCCGCGTCTGGATTCGGGAACGGGACGGATGACGCCGGCGTCGCCCGGCCCGTCGTTCTGCGCGCCTTGGAACTGCTTGAGCACGCTCTGGCCGAGCACCTCGTGGTCGTACATCCTTACGAAGGTTTCCTTGCTGCAGACGTTGAGCGAGCCGAGCACGGCTTTGAGGTCCGGCGTGAGGTCTTTTTTATCGGGCAGAGATGCTTCTTCGAGTGCAGGCGGCGTGTAGACGGCTTTGAGGTGCATTTTGGGGACGCCGTCGTGGAGGAACTCCATATCAAGCGAGGCGATTTTTCTGCCGTCATAGAAACATTCGAGCCGGCCGGAGTCGGTGAATGTCCCGAGCACGGTGGCTTCGACGGCCCTGCGCCGGGCGAGGTTAAGAAACTCGTCGATTTTATCGGGCGGGATCGAGAGCGTCATCCGCTCCTGCGCCTCGGACAGGAAGATTTCCCACGGCGCCAGGCCGGCATATTTGAGCGGGGCCTTTTCAAGATGGACTTCCGCGCCACCCGACACCCTCGCCATCTCGCCCACGCTCGAAGAGAGCCCGCCGGCCCCGTCGTCCCAGATGCACGTGAATAGGCCGAGGTCTCTGGCTTCGAGCAGGAAGTCGGCCATTTTCTTTTGGGTGATGGGGTCGCCGATCTGCACGGCAGTCGCGGGGGATCCTTCGTGCAACTCTTCGGATGAGAACGTTGCTCCGTGTATGCCGTCTTTGCCGATCCGGCCGCCCGTCATGACGATGAGGTCGCCAGGGCAAGCGCCCTTTTCTTCGCTGGGCTTGCCCGCCACTTTCGCCGGGATCAGGCCGCCCGTGCCGCAGAAAACCAGCGGCTTGCCGAGAAACCGCTCGTGGAACACGATCGCGCCGTTGACGTCGGGAATGCCGCTCTGGTTGCCGCCGTCCTTGACGCCCTGGTGTACGCCGCGCAGCACCCGGCGCGGGTGAAACAGCCGCGGCGGGATCTTGCCGGAGTAGAACGGCGAGGCAAAACAGAACACGTCGGTGTTGAGGATGCACCGGCATCCCATACCGGCCCCGAGCACGTCGCGGTTGACGCCGACAATGCCCGTGATGGCGCCGCCGTACGGGTCGAGCGCGGACGGGCTGTTGTGTGTTTCGGCCTTGAGTGCGAAATTCCAGTGGTCGTCGAACTTGATGATACCGGCGTTGTCATGAAACACGCTGACGAGCCAATCGACTTGTTTTGCGACTTTGTCTGTGGTGGCTTTGACGTACGTTTTGAAAAGGCTGTTGACGGTACGTTTTTTGCCGGTTTCGTCTGTGTACTTGATTTCAGCGTTGAAGATCTTGTGTTTGCAATGCTCGGACCACGTCTGGGCGAGGATTTCGAGCTCGATGTCCGTGGGTTGCTCGGGCAGCCCTGCGGAAGATCTGCGGGCGCGGACGTCGGGGTCCTTGTAGTAGGCCTGGATGGCCTTCATTTCGTGGAGTTCGAGCGCAAGCATCCTGTCGCGGCTGAGCGCGGCCAGTTGAGCGTCGGGGATGTCGAGGTTGATGGCATGGACTTCGGGATCGCTTCTTTCGGTGACGATGGGCAGGCCGAGCAGAAGGGCGCCGTCGAGTCCGGCCATTTCGGAAGCCGATTTGACGATCCACCGCTGGATCAACTCGTTGGCGAGGGCATCGCGGGCGATCCGTTCGCAGGCGGGCCGGTCCGCGGCGCCTTTGAGCGCCCCTCTTAGGGCGTACTGGGTGGATTTGTAGACGGCCTCGCCCGGTTTCATGGGCCGGTCGAGTGTGTCGGCGATGCCTTCGGCGGAACTTTTGCCGACATTGTCGGTGACGCCGGGGAGGAAACCCACTTCAATGATGAAATCGTAATCGCGGGCAAGCGACTTGTTGACGACGGACTCCTGGATAATGGGATCGGTGAACAATTCGGCGCGGACCCGCTCCAACTGCTCAGGGGTGAGGCCGGCGTCGATTGTGTAGACGTCGATGACGCGGACGTCGTCGAGGCGGATGCCAAGATCTTCAGCGAGCCGGCCGCGGACGCTTTGTCCGGCGGGGTCGGGAAGGCCGCGTTTCATGCCGACTTCAATCTTAGCCGGCATGCCGCAGGCTCCCGGTGTACTCGACGCCGTTCTCGCCGGTGACGCACCGGCCAACGCGCATGCATTCCTGGCTGGTCTGTGTGAGGACTTCTTCGGCTTTTTCCGCGTCCTGTTCGGAGACGATCATGAGGTAGCCGACCCCCATGTTGAACGTGCGGAGCATTTCGAGATCGGCGACCCTGCCGGTTTTCTGCAGGAACGTGAATACGGGCGGGACGGTCCATGTACTCAGGTCGATAACCGCGCGGACATCGAGCGGCATAGACCTGGGGAGGTTTTCGGTAATCCCGCCGCCGGTGACGTGGGCCATGCCTTTGACTTTGATGACGCGCATGAGGACCTGCATCATTTTGGCGTAGCTGCGGTGGGGTTCGAGCAACTCTTCGCCGACAGTCCTTCCGGCGCCGGGCATTTGGTCGTCGCAGGTCAGGCCGGCGACTTCAAAACAAATCTTCCTGGCGAGGCTGTATCCGTTGGTGTGCAAGCCGGAGGACGGGAAACCAATGACCACGTCGCCGTCTTGGACGGTCGACCCGTCAACGATGTTCTTTCGGTCGACGACACCGACGATAGTTCCGGCGAGGTCGTATTCGCCTTCCTTATAGATACTGGGCATCTCGGCGGTCTCGCCGCCGATGAGGGCGCAACCCGCGTACCGGCAGCCGTTGGCGAGCCCGCGGATGACCTCGCGGACGACGTCGGGATCGAGTTTGCCGCAGGCCAGGTAGTCGAGGAAGAACAGGGGGCGCGCGCCCTGGACAAGGATGTCGTTGACGCAATGGGACACGATGTCGATGCCGACGGTGTCGTGCCGGTTCATCATGAAGGCGATCTTAATCTTCGTCCCGACGCCGTCGACGCTCGATACCAGGACGGGCTCTTCCATCCCGGCCGGGTTAAATCGGTACATGGCGCCAAAGCTGCCGATATCCTGGAGGACATTGTCATCGAACGTCTTGTTGACGATGTCTTTTATGCCTTTGACGGCCAGGTTGGCGGCATCGATGTTGACGCCGGCATCGCGGTAACTGAGGCCGGATTCTTCGCCTGGCATATGCGGAAGTCCCTTTCCGGCGGAATTCCCTTTCCTACAGAGGTTGAAGAACAAAGTGTACCGCGTAGCGCAAGCCAGATGCAAACGAGACTGGAGTTCGGAGTCTGGAGTCTGGAGGAAAGGGACTTGACAGATGAACTGGCAGGCAGAACAGGACATACAGGCCGAACAGACCAAATAGGACCTATATGAATATGAACAGAAGACGCCCGGGCGCGGGTGCGGCAAGGTCAGGCGGCGGCCCTGTTGGATGCCTGGGCCGTCTCGAACTCGGCATGCAGGGCATTGGGTTGGACGAGCAGGGCGAGCAGGATGGATATAAGAGCGCAGGCGGCGCAGACGAAGAAGGCGATTTCGTAGCTGCCGGTTTTGTGCGCGATAATCAATCCAGCCCAATTCGATTACGCACACCACAAGCGCGAGCGGGCCGGCGGCTACAAACAGTCCGGTGACCGCCATGAGGGCCTTTGGGCTGAACCGGTCGCACAGAACGCCCGAGATGAAGCGGCCCGGCAACGTAATACCCAGCGCGAACGCCATAAACAGCGGCGCCATCATCACGGAGAAGCCCTGGTGTTCGGCGAACACCTGGGTGTTCATGCTGAGTGCCGATGTAGCGTAGAGTTGGAAGACGTAAATGCCCGAAATAAGCCAGAACGCGGGGGAGCGTACAGCCCGCTGCGCCGATACGCCAACCGGCACATAGACCGTGGCATCAGCGCCTTTTGCCGGAGCGAGGCCGTCGGGCCACTGGCCGACGTCACCCGGCCGGTTGCGCAGGAACGCCGCAAGTGGAGGGAGCACGACAACATAGAAAAGCAGGCCTATTACGCGGTACGCGCCGCGCCAGCCGAACTGGGCGATAAGGTATGAGGTGGCAGGCGGCAACACAAGCCCGCCGAGGCCGATGCCCATCAGCGTGAGTGCCATGGCGCGCCCGCGATACTTCCGGAACCACACCGTCACGATAGTCTGCGCGGGCACGAGCGTGGATGCGGCCGTAACAACCCCGGCCAGCGCCATGATGGCGTAAAGGTGCCAGAGTGTAGTAACCAGGGACATGAGAAAGGCCACGGCGCCGGTTGCGGCGGTCGCGGTTATCATGACTTTCCTCGCGCCAAACCGCTGCATGCAGACGCCGACGGCAGGCGAGGCCAGGCCGACCATAACGGCCCATACGGCTATCCCGATGGTCGCCGAGAACACGTTACATTGGAGCGCCTCGATGAGACGAGGCAGGTATACCGAAAACGTATAGAAGCCGTGGCCGCCCGTGAAAAACAAGGTGAAAAACATGAGAGCCACGATGCGCCAGCCGTAGTAGCCTTTCCGGCCGGGTTCCGAATGGGACATGGAACTCCTTTCGGGCTTGGTGGCCGTGCACTCTTATCCGCAGACCTCACCCAGGGTAGATCGTGCGTTTCTCCCTGTCGTATCGCATTCTTTTGCCGGATTCGAGTGCGGCGGCGGCCATGATGGTTGCGACGGCGTGCTGGTGGCCGAATTCGATGTCGGCGGTGGGCCGCTGCCGTGACCGGATGCAATCCAGCCAGTTGGCCATGTGGTTGGCGTCGGGGATGGTGTCAAGCTTGCCGCCGGCGACCGGGTGGCTGGGGTCGCCGCCTTCGCCGGACCACGTACCTTTTTCGAGGTCCATGGTGCCGTACCGCCCGTGGATGCGGTAGTGGGTGGGAAGTGAGTTGGTGAGGCTCATGCACCAGTCGAACAGGAACCCTTCGGGGTAGTCGAGGAGGGCGTGGAAATTGTCGGAATGCTCGCGGCCGTCTTTCCAGAAGTAGATGCCGCCGAGCGCTACGGCGCTGGTGGGATAGGACGCATCCATGGCTTTGTGCGCGGCGTCGATCAGATGGGCCATCCACAGGCCGGAAAGGCCGTTGGTGCACATCTTGTAGAAATGCCAGCGGCGGAGCAGTTTAGGGTCGAACGGCACCTTCTCCCGGTTGAACAAGTAGGCATCCCAATCGACGTCTTCCTGTTTGCAGTCCTCATAATCCCTGGCCCATCGGGCGTGGTTGAAACAGTTGTCTGCCGAGACGCGCGTGATTGGGCCGAGTTGCCCGGACTCGCGCAGTTGCCGGGCGGATTCCCACCGGCCTTCGCTCCGCCGCTGGGTGCCAACCTGGACCACGCGCTCGTTTTTCCGCGCAAGGTCAAGGGCTTCGCTGGCCTCTTCGACCGTGAGCGACATTGGTTTCTCGACATACACGTCTTTGCCGGCTTTAAGCGCTTCAATCATGATGGGGGTGTGGGCAAAATCGGGCGTTGCGATAACGACGGCGTCGACATCGTCCCGGGCCAGGAGTTCTGCGAACCGGGAGGTTTGAAATGGTTTGGCCTCGAATAGTTTCTCCACGCGGGCCGCGGAAGACTCACGGTTTGGCTTCCAGACATCGCAGACGGCCACGATATCGACGTTGCTGGATTTGCGGAGTTTGCCGAGGTCGGCGATGTGGGAGGCGCACCGGTCGCCCGTGCCTATCATGCCGACCCGGATGCGGTCGTTTGCCGCGGCTGCGGTGCGGCTGATAACGCCTGCGGTTACGGCAGCGCCGGTCGCCGCCAAAAAAGTGCGTCTGGACAAAGATGTGTCGGCCATCGTGGATTCTCCTCTCTTGAGCGTTGCCGTCATGATACGGGAAAAGCGGGGAAACGTCCAGCCGGGCGGAAGGTGAGAGAAGCCCGTTTTGCAGATGCAGAATGAGGCTGAGACGACGCCGCGTATCGGGTCCTGCATCTTGTTATGTTCTTTCATGTAAATGGGTTAGGGCGCAGCATTAATGAGGTATATGAAGTCTGGTGGCGGCAGGGTGTCAAAAATCTGACAATTTATTGGACTAATCGAAGGGTTTTGTGGCATGATATAACTAATTAACTGGCAGTAGTGGGCGGGCATTAAGAGATCTGGGGTTTTGGGTGTGCCATTACACAAATGGCGATAAGTTTATAACTGTTTATACACCAGAGTAATGGGCAAGCCCCGCAAGATCCTGGGGAAGGAAAGAAGGGCTGCGGCAATGAGTGGGGAGTACGGAGGCCGGACTTCATCTTTTAGTGGAGGCTGGCAATCGTCGGCGGCTCACGGTTTTAACTCCAAACACGACTTTTCGGTTGTTTTGGAGCGTGAGCGCGCGCGGGCCGACCGGAACGGGCACGGCTTTTCCCTGGTGACTTTTAAAGTAGGCGAGAGGAACCAGGCGACGGCACGCCGGCTCAAACAGGTTCTTACGGACCGTCTGCGCCTGACGGACGAATTAGGTTGGTACGACGACGAGCGGCTGGGCGTTTTGCTGTTCAATACGCCGGGTGAAGGCGCTTGGAATTACGCAAACCGGGTACAAGCCGCGCTTATGAAATCGCCATTGCCGCCGGGAGATCCGCTGCCCGAATGCAGCGTCTACACCTATCCGGCGTTGTGGTCGGGCCCTGAATGGCAAGCCAAATGGGAAGAGACCAGCGTGCAGACGCCGGCGTTGCCGGTAGAGCCGGCCGTGGACCCGTTCCGGCGCGATCCGCTCCCGGTTTGGAAACGGGCGATGGACCTGGCGACAGCGCCGCTGGTGCTGATTTTGCTTTCGCCGTTGTTTTTGCTGATTGCGCTGGCGATCAAACTGGATTCACCTGGTCCGGTATTCTTCAAGCAGCGGCGTGCGGGCAGCCGGGGTAAACCCTTCACATGCTGGAAGTTCCGCACGATGGTAGACGGTGCGGAAGAGCAAAAGATCGAGTTGATGCGGTTCAACGAGCGTTCGGGGGTAGCATTCAAAATGACGGGGGACCCGCGGGTAACGCGGGTGGGCTGTGTTCTGCGAAAGACGAGCCTGGATGAGTTGCCGCAGTTGTTCAACGTGGTTCGCGGGGAGATGAGCCTGGTTGGGCCGCGGCCGTTGCCGGTGGATGAGGCCCTCGAACAGGACCCGTGGCACAACATGCGGCTTGAGGTGGCGCCGGGGATCACGTGTCTTTGGCAGGTGTATGCGCGGCACAGCAATAGTTTTGACACGTGGGCGCGGCTCGATATCGAGTACGTGAAGAAACGCGGCTTTTTGCTCGACGTGAAGTTGCTACTCATGACCATACCTGCGGTAATATCCATGCGGGGCGCACGGTAAGCCCGGGGCGGCCTTCGCCCGGGTAGCTGCGCCAAACACTTGGAGGCCCATCATGAAACAAATCCTCTGCCTGACCGGGGTGGTGGTGTCGTTTTCTGCATTTGGTTTGGGTTTGGCGAGCCTGCCGGATCTCGACGTGCCACTCATAAAAGCCGTAAACGCGCTGTGGGTCGAGAACCCCATCGAGACGCAGTTCCTGGTGTCCAACGCAATTGTGGTGGCCAAGCTCGAGGGGCCGGGCCAGATCGAGATGTTCCATTTCGCGATGCCGAGCACGCTCAAGCTTGGGCGAGAAGTCATCCTGCGGATCTATTGGGACAACCAAACCGAGCCGAGCGTGA
>JAPLKX010000498.1 GCA_026387845.1 Candidatus Hydrogenedentota bacterium
GCGAAACGCCGATTTTCGCCAACTTCAGTTCAAACTCTGTCACTCGGCGTCCATGAAGTACGACCAATACCTTAATGCCTCGGGCTGCTGCCTCAAGCCCACGCACCTCGATCCAGACGGCAACCCTTGGCGGATCTCCAAATTCATAGATGTGCTGGCGATTCCCGTGAAGCACAGTGACATCACCGGAAGCGATGATGACGCGATCGGATTGGTGTTTGTGCTGAAGGGTGAGGATGGCGCAGAGGTCGTGCGCGTTGGTATCACGTCGGACACGAGATGGATCGAGTCGCTTCCCGAGGGTTTCAAGGATTGCGATGTAGTGGTCGCCCACTTGGGGACCATCGAAGTCGGAGAGGGGAAGGCGGACGAAGAAGGAAAGGGAGGAGATTTTCTAAAGACGGATCTGAAGGACCACCTTGGGACGAAAGGCTGCTTTCGCCTGATGCACGGCGTGAAGCCGAAGCTTTTCGTCATGGGCGAGTTCGGGGAGGAACTGGTGGAGACCCGGTTCAAGATTCTCGAGGTCTTCAACGAACTCAAGCCGAAAGACACGTACTTTGTGCTGGGCGGGGACTCGAACCTGGCGATCGGGCTTGGCGAGAAACTCACGGTGTGTTGCAGCCATCGCGACTGCGCGCCCTTGTGGACGCGCATCGCATTGGATGATGTTCGGCCGGTTCTGGGCGGGGATTACCTTTTCCAGTACATTTGCCCGCGGCATGCGCTTAAGCATGAGCTAAAGAGTGGGGATAAAAGAGCGTGGCTGAACGCGGAAGAAATTGCGCGAAGCAAGCCGGCATCGCTGAGGCCGGCCAGACCACGGGCGTCCTTGATTTCGTACAGGCGACTACAAAATTCAGATCCCGGCGGCCTGATGTTGAAAACGAACCTCGACCTTTGAAGGCAAGTCTGTGGTTCAACGGCGCGGGCGAGACGGCCGCGCCTACTGACAGCGGCGTTGCGGCTACTTTTCCTTGTCTTTGCGTTCCTGCTGTTTGATTTTTTGCCAGACCTTCGAGACGTCTTCGGGTGTTTCGGCGGTGTGTTCGCCGAAGATGTGGCCGTGCCTGCGGATCATTTTGGCGTGGGCTTTTTCGAGCGCGTCGAGGAGTTTGAAGCGGCCTTCGGTTTCGGCGGCGGCGGCGCAGGCGAGCAGGGTGAACAGGGTGTCGCCCCATTCTTCTTCGATTTCGGCGTTGTTGTCCTGGTTGCATGCGTCGACGAGTTCGCCGGCTTCTTCTCTGGCGTATTGGGCGAAACTGAGCGTGGTCTGTTTGCGGTCCCACGGGCAGCCGTCGGGACTGCGCAGGTACCGCGCGAGACTGACCAGCGCGTCGAGCCATTGGGGCTCGGATTGCGGAGGTTGATCAATGTGCGGGAAGGTTTTCATGGTGATCCTTGCTTGATGCTGCGAAAAGCGGGGACAGTTTGCCATGGGGCTTTGCCTGCCCCGTAAACGATGGAAACAAACTGGCGAAAAAGTAGGTCCCATCGCCGAATAGGACGGGCAGGGTGGGTTGCCCAGTCCGAATCGGAATTCGGACCTACGCTATCTGCATCAGTTGGATGTGGTAAAAAGAACGGAATTTTCAGAGCAGACACGTTTTTAAACTGCCAAAACCGAGTCAGTCCCCGTTTTTCGCGGATATGAGGCGCATTATTCATTGATTTTCTCGGTTTTATAGCTAAAGCTGGCCGTGTCGCCTGCCGAATATACTAGCAGAAGGAGCCGTGGAACGGATACACGGCGTGGCAGTGGACATGGAGGTCCCGACTATGACGGTTCAATGCTGCAAATGCAAACGGGTCCGGATACAGGACCGGTGGTCGTCTTCGACGACGGCTCAGGGCCCGGTGAGCCATACGTATTGTCCGGTATGTTTTGAAGCGGTCCGTGTAGAGATCCGGTGTGCAAAACTTATGCGGGCGGTGAGACCTGCGCCCGCCGTGTGACGGTCAGGTAGCGCCGCCGGTCTTGTAGCCTTCCAGGTCGAGCGTGACATATCGGTAGCCCGCGTTTTTCAACTCTTGTACCAGAGCCGGCCGGACATCGGGCGAGATGATTTTGTCGAGGTCGACCATGTCGACTTCGATTCGGCAGATGCCGCCGTCCTGGCGGTCGCCCTCCTGGCGGTCGCCGTCCTGGCGGTCGCCATGATGGCGGGCGCGATACTGCCGGAATCCGTATTTCTTGAGGATTTCTTCGGCGCGCTCGACCTGGGCCATCTCGTCGAGCGTAAGCGGACGGCCGGTTGGGAACCGCGACGCCAGGCAGGCGAACGATGCTTTGTTCCATGTGGGGAGCCCGCGTTGGCGACTCAGCGCGCGGATGTCGTCTTTTTTGAGGCCTGCCTCGAGCAGGGGCGCGACGACCCCGTTTTCTCCCGCGGCGATTTTACCGACGCGCGTAACGTCGGCGAGGTCGTCAGCGGTTTCGCCATACGCCAGGACTCCAATGTGGTTGTCGTCGGCGTAGCGGCGCATCTGCGTGAACAGCTCTCCTTTACAGACGTAACACCGGTTGCGGTTGTTTTTGACGAACTCGGGGTTGTCGAACTCGCGCGTCTGGATAACGTCGAGGGCCCATCCTTTTTGCCTGGCGAGCGCCTTTGCCTCTTCGAACTCGGATCGCGGGATGCTGGGCGAGTCGGCGATGACGAGGCGGAGCCGGTCGCGGAGCACTTCGTGGGCGACGTCGGCGAGGTAGGTCGAGTCGACCCCGCCCGAGTAAGCGAGGACGAGGCCGCCATATCCTGCCAGGAGCCGTTTGAGCGTGGCTTCTTTATCGAGCGCGGGCGTGATGTCATCGTTCATTACTCGAGCACTCCTGTCATGGTAGCGCCGCGGGATTCACGGAG
Organism: Candidatus Hydrogenedentota bacterium; assembly: GCA_026387845.1. GTDB lineage: Bacteria > Hydrogenedentota > Hydrogenedentia > Hydrogenedentales > SLHB01 > JAPLKX01. Next base: position 2,862 of record JAPLKX010000498.1, read on the forward strand.
GACGACGGGCACGATCCGGTTTTCGAGGTCGCGGGTCGATGCGACGGCGACTCGGATGTAGTTGGGCGTGTAGCCGGCCCACCCGCCGCCGGACTTCTGCTCGAACAGGACGTCCATCCGGTGGCCCTGGTGGCGCTGGTGGAACTGGGCGCGTTTTTCCGAACTGATCTCGCGCATCCTGACGCTGCGCCTGCTCAGTTCGTGCGGGTCGACGCGGCCCGGCATCAGTGCGGCGGGCGTGCCGTGGCGAGGGGAGAATCTAAACACGTGCGCGTAGTCGATCGGGCTTTCGAGCACGAACCGGCAGGTTTCGTCGAAGTGGTCGGGGGTCTCGCCGGGGAAGCCGACGATCACGTCTGCGCCGATGCAGAGTTGGGGTACGTCTGCGTGGGCGGTGTCGAGGAAGGCGGCGAACTTGCGCGCGGTGTAGGTCCTGCCCATGGCGCGCAGCGTGGTGTCGCAGCCGGATTGCAGCGGGATGTGCAGGAACGGCACGAGTACGTGGCGCGGGTCGTTCATCCGGTCGAGCAGGCCCCGCGGGATCGTCGAAAGCTCGATGGAACTCATCCGGACTCGGGCGAGGCCGTCGACGGAGTTGAGCGCATCGACAACGTCGACGATGGTGGCGCCACGCCAGGCGTACGCCCCAACGTTGATGCCGGTGAGGACGATTTCCTTGACGCCGCGTGAGGAGAGCGCGCGGGCTTCGTCTATGAGGTTGAGCATATGCCGGCTTCGGGGCTTCCCGCGCGCGAACGGGACCACGCAGTAGGTGCACATCCCGTCGCACCCTTCCTGAATTTTGAGATTTGCGCGCGTGGTCGGGCCGGGCGTGGGGCAGCCCTCGATTTCGAAATCGTCAGCGGGAAGGCCATTGCAGAACAAGGCGGGCACGGAATTCTTGTGCGGGCCAACGTGCCGGAGGACGTCGAGCTTGTTGGCGGTACCCATGACGAGGTCGACGCCGGGCATTTGCGCAACCTGCTGGGCGTGCAACTGCGACATGCAGCCGATCACGGCGACGAACGCGCCCGGGTTTTGCCGGATGAACGAGCGGATCATTTTGCGGGATTTGGCGTCCGCCTCGGCGGTGACGGTGCAGGTGTTGATGATGCCGAGGTCGGCGGGCTCGCCGTGCGGTACAAGCGTGTAGCCGGCGTCGTGCAGGCGGGCGTGAAGCAGGGCCGACTCCGCCTGGTTGAGCCGGCAGCCGAGCGTGATGATCGAGGCGCGCATATCAGGCCTGCCTCACAGCATCGCCGATGAGCCAGTGGCCCTTGACGCCGGTGATGCGAACCGGGATGAGGTCGCCGATCTCGAGGCCGTCGGCGGCGATGCTGACGGGCCGGTAACCGTCGGTTCGGGCGCTCGACACGCCGGGCGTGCGGGGGTGCGTGCCGTCGACGAGCACCTCGTAGACGCGGCCGATGCACGCAGCCATTTGCTCGGCGTTGATCTGGTCCTGCAGCGCGATGAGGCGGGCGAGTCTGTCTTCTTTGACGGCGCGGGGGACATCGTCGCCGAGTTCGCAGGCTTTTGTGCCGGGCCGCGGCGAGTATTTAAAGGAGAACACCTGGCTGAACCGGACCTGGCGCATGACGTCGAGGGTTTGTTGGAACTCGTCGTCCGTTTCGGTGGGGAACCCGACGATGAGGTCGGTACTGATTTCGACGTCGGGAATGCGCGACTTGAGGTACGCCACCTTGTCGAGGTACTCGCGGATGGTGTGGCGGCGGTTCATGAGCTTGAGGATGCGGTCGGCGCCGGCCTGGAGCGGCAGGTGCAACTGGTTGCAGATCGTGGCGCGGCCGGCCATGAGGTCCGCGAGGTCGTTTGACCAGGCTTTGGGATGTGGCGAGGTGAACCGGACGCGGGCGAGGGGCAGCCGGGACACTGCGTCCAGCAGGTCGTGGAACGTTGCATCGCCGGCCTTGTATGAGTTGACGTTCTGGCCGAGCAGCCAGATCTCTCTGGCGCCTTTTGCGATGAGGCCGCGGGCTTCGCGCAGGATGTTTTCGGGTTCGCGCGAGACCTCGCGGCCGCGGACGTGCGGCACGATGCAGAACGAGCAGAAATTGTTGCAGCCTTTGCTGATGGCGATGTAGGCCTTGCATCCGTCGACGTGGCCGCGCTCGAGCCAGGGTTCGGGGATGAAGTTTTGGACGCGTTCGCGGCCAGGCGCCCAGCCGGTCATGACGACGCGCTTGCCGGCGCGGACCTCATCGAGCATCTCGGGGAGGCGGAAATAGTTGTCGGGACCGAACACCAGGTTGACGAGCGGCGACTTCTTGAGGAGGTTCTCGCCTTCCTGCTGGGCGACGCACCCGGCAACGGCCACGATGAGGCCGGGATTGCGCTCTTTAATCGGCCGGAGCATCCCGAGGTAGCTGTAGACTTTATTCTCGGGGTTGTGGCGGACGGAACAGGTGTTGACGATGACGAGCGAGGCGTCCTGGGGCGATTTCGCGGGCTCATAACCGAGCGTCGAGAGGATCTCCATGATCCGGAAGCTGTCGTGCTCATTCATCTGGCAGCCGTATGTCTGGATATGTGCTTTCATGACCAATGAATAGTACCTGTTGGACGGGAAAAGCCGCAAATGAGGCAGGTACTCGACATGACTGTTCTTACAACTGGCGTTTTCGACCGCTGACTGCTAAACTCGGCGCAGATCTAAGGAAGTTGCTGAGGGTTGAAAAAATGACCGCCGTAATCGAAGATAAGCTTGACGCCATAGCGGATCTCTGCCGGGAGTATGATGTCCGGGAATTGGCGGTCTTTGGTTCTGCGTTGAGAGACGACTTTACCGCCGCGAGTGACATCGATTTCCTCGTTACCTTCCGGCGCAGTGATTACGGCCCCTTTCTTGAGAAGCTGATGGATTTTGAGACGGCGCTGGCTGCACTGTTGGAGCGTCCGGTAGACGTGGCAACGAGGCAAAGCGTTGAGCAGAGCGACAACTATATCCGCCGGAAACATATCCTGTCTTTGCTAAGGACGATCTATGTGGCGGGATGATGCTTACTTGCTGGATATGCTGCTATACGCGAAACGCGCCAGGGACTTTTGTAGAGATGTTTCTCTTGAAGCGTTTGTAACGGATGAGAAGCTGCAAATGGCTGCCCTTTACGCGCTGCAGGTTGTTGGAGAAGCCGCCAGCAAGGTTTCTCCTGAATTCCAGCAGGCGCACCCGGAGATTCCGTGGCCGCGCGTCATCAACTTGCGCCACCGCTTGGTTCACGATTACCCACGCGTAGAAACCCCCCGGGTCTGGAGCATTGTCAAGGAAGGTATTCCAGCACTGATAGAGTCTTTGGAAGTTCTTGTTCTTCCCGAAGAAAAAGGGACCGAATAAGTTTCACGCCTGCAAGAGGCCAAAGGATGATTAATATGAGTAATCGACATGTTTCACGGCGGAGTTTCTTGATTACTGCGGCGATGGCGGCTTCGGGTTGCGCGACAACAGGAGGTCAACGGCTCGCGGCGGCGGTGGCGGCGGGCCCGCGGCGGTCCATCTCACCCAACGAAAAGATCAACATCGCGGGGATCGGGATTGGCGGGCAGGGGCGAGGGGATCTTGAGAACTGCGAGTCGCAGAACATCGTGGCGTTGTGCGACGTGGACTGGAAATACGCCGCGCGGGCGTTCAACAAATATCCGAACGCAAAACAGTACAAAGATTTCCGCGTCATGCTCGATAAGGAGAAAGACATCGACGCGGTCGTGATCGCCACGCCCGACAACACGCACGCGGTCGCGGCGATGGCGGCGATCCAGTGCGGCAAGCACGTGTATTGCGAAAAGCCGCTCACGTTCTGCGTCGAGGAAGCACGCAAACTGGCGGACGCGGCGCGGGCGGCGAAGGTGGCCACTCAGATGGGGAACAGCGGCCAGGCGAGCGAGGAGTCGCGGCTGACGTGCGACTATATTTGGAGCGGCGCGCTGGGGCCCGTGCGTGAGGTCCACGTCTGGACAAACCGGCCAATCTGGCCGCAGGGCATCCGCCGGCCCGCGGAAGCCGACGCCGTGCCAGAAACGCTGGATTGGGACCTGTGGCTCGGGCCGGCGCCGGAGCGGCCGTTCAACCGTGCGTACCTTCCGTTCAAATGGCGCGGATGGCGCGATTTCGGGACGGGCGCCCTGGGCGATATGGGCTGCCATGCGTTCCACCCAATCTTCCGCGCGCTGAAACTGGGGCATCCGCTCAGCATCGAGGCGTGTTCGAGCGACAAGGAGCGGATTAATCCTGAGACCTTCCCGCTCGCGGAGATCGTGCGGTACCAGTTCCCGGCACGGGGCGACATGCCGCCGGTGGCGTTGACATGGTATGACGGCGGGCTGTTTCCTGCGAAACCGGCCGAGATCGAGAGCGACGACCCGCTCGGCGAGGGCGGCACGCTGTACATCGGCGACAACGGCAAGATGCTTGGACATCTGATCATTCCCGAGGCGCGGCGCAGGGAACTGGGCAAACCGCCGAAGATGATCGAGCGGTCGCCCGGCCATTTCGAGGAATGGTTCAACGCGTGCAAAGGCGGCGAGCCGGCGGGTGCCAATTTCGACGTTGCCAGCGTCGTCACTTATGCAACGCTGCTGGGCAACATCGCGCAGAAAACGCAGAAGCGGCTGCTGTGGGACGGCGAGAAGATCACCAATGTGGCCGATGCCAACAAGTACTTGGGCAGAGAGTACCGCGCAGGGTGGGAAATATAGTCCGGAGTCTGGAGTCTGGAGTCTGGAGAAGAATGGGCAAACCATTCGCTACGGTTCTCACCGCGCATTATGGAGCGATCTGACATTCTTCAAAACGAGAAGTTCTTATGTCCCTTTGGTCCTTTATGTCCCTTACTTGATTTGCAGCCATTTTGAGGAGGCCTGAAATGAATCTGCTTTCTTGTTTGCTAATGGCATTTGCGTTGGTTGGGGTGGCGGAAGACAAGCTGGAGAAGCCGGCGGTTTTGGATGGGTTCACGCTCGAGCACAACATCGGGAAGGACAATCTTCCTGTGGACGGCAAGATGACGGAAACGGCGGGATGGGTCGAGTCGGATTTTGACGGGAAAGGGGAGGTGAAGATCGAGAACGGGACGGCCATCCTCGGGAAGGGAAACGACATGACGGGGATCCGGTGGACGGGCCCCTTGGCGAAGATGAATTACGAGATCTCGTTGGAAGCGAAACGCGTCGAGGGCAGCGACTTTTTCTGCGGCCTTACGTTCCCGTACGGCGAGACCCCGTGCTCGTTTATTGTCGGCGGGTGGGGCGGGACAGTGGTGGGCATTTCAAGCCTCGATTTCCAGGACGCCTACAACAACGAGACCTGCCAGTTCAAGAAGTTCGAGCCTGACAAGTGGTACACGATCCGCGTGCGCGTGACGCCGAATTGGATTCAGGCGTGGATTGACGACGATCAGTTGGTGAAGGTCAAGACCACCGGGCGCGATATCGGGATCCGATCCGAGGTGGAAAAATCGCGGCCGCTGGGCGTTGCAACGTGGCGAACCACGGGCGCAATCCGCAACGTAAACCTCAACGTCTACACCAAGCCGCCGGAAGAGCCAAAGGACGAGGCAGAGTAGGTCGGCCTACTTCGGGACTACTTTTATCAGCGTGATCTGGGGGCGGCAGAAGAACCTTACCTGGGGTGCGGGTTTGGGTTCGAGGCCGAAGCCTCTGCTGGTGTAGATGCAGGTTTTTCCGTTGCGGTATAGGCCGGCTTCATATTTTTTGCCGGAGTCTGAGTTGGTGATGATGGCGCCCCACAATGGGATTCTGACTTGTCCGCCGTGGGTGTGGCCGCAGAGGTAGAGGTCGGCGCCGTTTTGGGCGGCCTCGTCAGCGAGGTCAGGGGTGGGATTGATCACGAGCTTGAACGGGGCGTCTGAAATGGACGCGTAGGCCGCATCTCTGCCGCGAGTCTCTTGCAACCCGCACACGCCGATCTTGGTGCCGCCGTCCTCAATCACAACGCCCTCGTTTTTAAGTACGCGGACGCCGGGCAAGGCCTCCCGCAGGATTCGGACGTTATCAAAGCCGATGCAGGTGAACACGCCGAGGCGCGGGCGGATGTTTCCGAGCATGCGTTGGAGGGGTTGTCGGCGGAACGAGTCGAGTTGGTGAATGTCACCGGTCAAGACGATGATGTCGGGTTCGAGTTCGGCGAGGCGGTCAGCAAGCCATCTATCGCGTCTTGCCGGCGTGGGTTCGAGATGGAGATCAGACAGATGGAGGATGGTCAGTGGTTGTTGGACGTTTGCTTTGATTTCGATTGTATCCAGCCGCGGCCAGTTAGGCTCGATGAGGAATGCGTCAATGGAGACGGCAGCGTAAATGCCGACGGTAAATAAGAACGATGCAGCGATTTTCCAGAGCGCTACCCGCTGTCGCTTCAGGAGCCGGCCCGCCACCGACAGCAAAGGAACTACCGGAAGAACCGACAGCACGGCAAAGATGATAAAGCCCACCCGTTCAAACGACATGACCCTGCACTCCCGTCCGTTTCCATTGTATGCTGTATGCGTTTGAGCGGTCGAGCCGGGTTGATTTCCTCAACGCGCTCGAAGACGACGTGCCGCCCGACGTGCTCGACCGAATCTGCGCGAAGCCGCATAACGTGTGGGAGACGGCGGTGTGGATGCAGGTGGCGAACCGGCGGCTTGTGCGCAGCAGCAATGGGCATTGGCAGATCAAACCGGCGGGAGAGGTAGAGGCGGGGGATGAGGTCGTGCGGGAGGAGATGCGGCCGTGCCGGCTGGATGTGCGGGACGACGGGCAATTTCATGCGACGGCGGACGCCGCATCAAACACGCGCATTTATTTCCGGGAGAAGCCCGAGGACTATCAGCGGGGGATGCGGCAAGCGTTGGGGGAGTTATATCGAAGGTTTGAATTGAAGACAGGGACCTTAAAGGACCCAAGGGACATAAGGGATGCAAGTTTAGAATATGCGGCTGGCGCCTTGGGCTGGGGATGAGGTGATGATGGCGCCTTTGTATCCGGTTTGTTCGAGGTATT
>JAPLKX010000346.1 GCA_026387845.1 Candidatus Hydrogenedentota bacterium
GCCTCTGCCATGGGGCCAAACAAGTAACCGCCGCCTACCGGCACCACGGCGTTCGTGTCGGAGGAGGAGAGATAGAAATAGCCGGATTCGCCCCAGCCCGTGCCCCAACTGTTCTTGATGATCCAGGCGCCGGGCAACGGATCAGGTTGTGAGCCGCCGGTGACGACCTTGGCGTCGTTCCAACCCACCAGCGTGACGGCGTGGTTGGACTGCAGAAATCCGTACTCGCTCATGCCTACGGAGTCGGGGCAGTAGTAGGTATAGTCGCCGGAATTGTAGTAGCCGTCGTCCCACAACATGGAAACCGACATGGCGCCGTAGGTCATGAGGGCGTCCTTGATGAGGTCGGAGGTGGGGAACCGGAGCATGGACTCCATCTGCTTCATTTTGGCCCCGCCGGGCGAGGGCGTGTCGTCGTAGTCGTGATAGGGGTCGTGGGCCTCGAGGACGGGCCCGTCGCCGCGCGCCAGGTAGGCACACGCCATGTAGTCGTTGCCGCCGCCGCACGGACCGTTGTCAAATCCGTGATAGTTCTTCAGGTTATTCTCTGAAAAGTCCCAGGTTTCGGTTAGGTTCTTGACCAGCCAGCTTTCGGCGGACCCGTAGGTGGAATGCGCCCAGCAGGATCCGCAACCACCCTGGTTTTTGACCGGCGTAAGTTCGCCGAGCGCGCGCAGGTCATAGGACTCGGGAAAAACCTTGGGCTCTTTAGCGCCGGGTTCTTCCTTGACCTGCAACTGCTTCCACGGCACCGGGATATAGCCGAGCGCGTGGCCGTCCGCCTTGGCCTCGGGTAACCGGCCGTCGCGCCAGGCTTCAAACGCGGGATTGGCCGGGCCCCGCTGTAAGGCCTGGGCCCAAGCGGCGGGAGCCGCAACCCAAGCCAGCCCTGTAGTGATAATTGCGACAACGATGAAGCGCCTTATGAAACACCGAGTATTATGACTGCGACCGCACATGTCTTCCCCTCCCATAGGTTTATACAGCACAGAACATTAGAATGAGTTGCCATCGAGGCGCGGGAATGTGTTTCAAGAACTCCTTGGGCGAGTCCCCTTACCCCATAGCAGTGTAGCAAAGCGTTAATGTTCGTGTCAAGACAGATTTTGTCGGACGAGTCCCGGAAACCGGCTTCGAGTTGTGGTGAAATTTTGCGGAACGAGGGTGATTCAGTTGACAAAATCGGTTAAATAGTAAGAGAGATAAGGAAAATATCGGGTCAAGCACTGCAGAATGGTAGGGATGGGTTTGTAACGAGTAGCGGGGCGGGCTGAATGGCCCGCCCCGCGTGACAACCGGCTGCCAGAGGCAACGCTAATCGTTACGTTATGGCGCGATAAGCGTTATGGTGTCGGCGGTTAGGACCCCTGACACCGATAATGTACCGGCTACTTGGATGTTGGCGCCCACGGTAAGGTCGGCGACAGTTCCGGGTGTTAAGTCGGCGAGCAGGATTTGGGCGGTGGCGAAGTTGACGTCGATGGTGGCATCGGAATCGTCGACGTCGAGCGTCAGCATCGACGTGTCGACATCGACAGCCGCAATGACGCCGGTGGCCTGGGCCTCGGCCGATAGGACTTGGATGGTGGCGCGGAGCTGCGGCGTCAGCACGTACTGGCCGCTGTTGCCGGCCTGGACCAGGTGGAAACTCTCGAAGTCGAGCAGCACCAAGGAGTTTACGTCTTCGGCCAGTTCAAATCCGCCGGAAACGAAGAGCCGGCCGTTGGCGGTGAGCTGGACGTTTTCGAGGACGGTCTCCGGGGCGTCGGCCAGGATGAGGCGCGGGTTCTCGATGGACAGCCGAATCGTGCAGTAGGAGCCTGCCGGAAGTTCAGCCGTCGAAATGACTTCGCTGATGCCGGAGAGGTCGCGCAGTTCGACATCTTTTGCGCCGGTGAAGAGGACGATTTGTTCGCCTTCGCCTTCGCCTTCACCCTCGCCTGTGGGGCAATAGTCAAGGGTGATTTCGGTCACGGTTACGGTGAGGCTCACCACTGATTCCATGTCGAGCTGCGTCTTTGCGGCGGTGAGGCCTGCATCGCCGGCCAGCAGGACGGTGACGCTGGATTTCCCTTCCGGCGATGGGCAACCGAGGGGAAGGATGCCGGCCAGGCATACGGCGCAAATCAATACGGCATAAACTGAACACCTGCTTTGTTTCATTTGTTACCTCCTCTTAACGAAACGCGCAACTTCAACACCGAGCAGGCATCCGCCCGTGCGTTAGACCCGCAACCCCCGCAGCATTTTCCATACCGGAAATACACGGTTTGCGTTGCATGCCCCTAACAGCCGCGGCTGACAAGAGTTGGCGATTTTGTTAGTTGGGCCGACGGAGCCCTCGATGTCAGAAATTGGTTAAAATCGCCCACCCGGGTTGCGCAATTTGACGAACCCGCGAACCTGCACACACCTTTGTAACCACGGGCAGGAGGAAAAAATTCCCGCAGGGGACAGACGGGCTGTTAAAAAAGTGACCGGTCACAAGCGGAAGGGCGCGAAAAGCAGGGGACAGACACGATTTTCAAACTGCCAAAATCGCCTTTCCAAACTGCCGGAAAGGCGTCAGTCCCTGTTTTTCGCTTGTGTTTGTGAATGAGTGGGCGACAGCCCCACAGACAACCAATCTTTTGCTTGTCTGCATATGTAAGTGCTTTTAATGAATCGGTTACACGAAAAAAATAGGTAGTCTGTCCCCAATTTTTAATCTGCCCTTGGTCGGTTGAGGAGGTGTATTAGGTGGTATACGAATTCGAGGGCGTCGCGGGCGGAGAGTGTGTCGGGCTCGAGGGCTTGGAGTTCTTTTTCGATGGGCCCGGGTTCGGAACTTCCGGATGCGCCAGCGGGTCCGAACAGGTACATTTGCTGGGGCAGGCCGACGGCAGCCTGGTTTCCGGTTTCGAGGCTTTCGAGGATTTGCCTGGCGCGTTTGATGACAGTGGCGGGGAGCCCGGCGAGTTTGGCGACTTGTATGCCGTAGCTGTGGTCGGCGCCGCCATCGACGATCCGGTAGAGGAACACGACTTTCCCATTCCACTCGCGCACGGCGACGTTGAGGTTTTTAGCGTGTTCGAGTTTTCCGGCGAGTTCGGTGAGTTCGTGGTAATGGGTGGCGAACAGGGTTTTAGCCCTGATGTGGTCGTGCATGTGTTCGGCGACGGACCAGGCGATGCTGATCCCGTCAAATGTGCTGGTGCCCCTCCCGATCTCGTCGAGTACGATAAGGCTTTTTTCGGTGGCGGTGTTTAGGATGTTTGCGGTCTCGATCATTTCGACCATGAATGTGCTTTCGCCCCTGGCGAGGTTGTCGGACGCGCCGACGCGGGTGAAGATCCTGTCGACGGCGCCGATTTGGGCTTCGGCGGCGGGGACGAAGCTGCCTATCTGGGCCATAAGCGTGATGAGGGCGACCTGGCGCAGGTAGGTAGATTTGCCGGCCATGTTTGGGCCGGTGACGATCTGGAGGCGCGCGCCGGCCGTGTCGAGTAGGGCGTCGTTTGGGACGAACTGCCCGCGCGCCATGAGGTCTTCGACAACGGGATGGCGGCCGTCGCGGATACTGAGCAGGCCGGAGTCGTCGACCTGGGGTTTGGCGTAATTCTTAGCGGCGGCGACGTCGGCCAGGGAGAGGAGGGTGTCGACGGTAGCGATGGCGGCGGCGGTTTCCTGTATACGGGCGGCCTCGCCGGCGATTTTTTCGCGCAACCGGACGAATAGGTCGTACTCGAGTTTCTGCATCCGTTCCTGCGCAGTGAGGATCTCTTCCTCGCGCGCCTTGAGTGTGGGCGTCACAAACCGTTCGGCGTTGACGAGCGTTTGCTTGCGCTCGTAATCGGGCGGAACGAGGTGGGCATTGCCCCTCGAGACCTCGATGTAGTAGCCGAAGATCTTGTTGTAGCCGACGCGGAGGTTGCCGATGCCGGTCCGTGCGATTTCATCGCGCTGGAGCGTGGCGATCCAGTCGCGGCCGCCGCGGACCAGCGCGCGGAGCCGGTCGAGCTCGGGGTCGTAGGCGTCTTTGAACAGGTTGCCGTCGGTGATGGGGGCGGGCGGGTCCTCGACGATAGCGGAGTCAATCCAGCCCGCTACGTCGTCGAGGTCGTCCATACCGTCGCGAAGTTGGGCCAGCAGAGGAGTATCGATTGCGCGTAAGGCGTTCTTGACGAGTGGCGCCTGGCGCAAGCTGTTGCCGAGACCTTTGATATCCCGGGCGTTGCCGGTTTTGGAAGTGATGCGGCCGAGGAGTCGTTCGAGGTCGCCGACGGACTTGAGTATGTCGCGGAGTTCGAGTCGGAGTTCGGCGTCGTTGTATAGGGCCTCGACGGCATCGAGCCGGGCGCGGATCTGGTTTACGTCAACGAGGGGGTGGAGTATCCAATTGCGCAACATCCGGCCGCCCATGCTGGTGAGGGTTCTGTCGAGCACGCCGAGGAGTGTTCCGCGCTTGCGACGGTCGAAGGCGGACTCGGTGAGTTCGAGGTTGCGCTGGGTGTTTCCGTCGAGCACGACGAACTGGGCTGGGCTGTACCGTCGAGGGAGGCGGAGGTGGGGCACGCCGTCGCGCTGTGTGGCTTTTACGTAGGCGAGCACGGCGCCGGCGCTCGACGCGGCCTGGGGTGCGTCGTCGAGGCCGATGCCTTTGAGTGTAGCGAGCCCGAACTGGTCGAGCAGGGCCTCGGCGGAGGTTTCGGCGTCGAATTCGTCTGGGGGCCGGGGGGTGAATGCGATGGCGTCGAACCGCGCCCGGAGCCGGGCGAGCAGGGGCTCATCAAACGTTTCCGGGACGAGGACCTCGGCGGGAGCCATGCGGGTGAGTTCGTCGCACAGTGTGCGTTCGAAATCTGAGTCGAGCTGGGCGGCAAGGAACTCGCCCGTAGACACGTCGAGGAACGCCAAGCCCGCACGGCCGTTGGCGGCGGCGAGCGCGGCGAGATAGTTGTTGGAGGTTTCGTCGAGCAGGTTGGGCTCGATGACGGTACCCGGGGTGACGGTGCGGACTATGGCCCTTTTGACGATGCCCTTGGCTTCTTTCGGGTCTTCGATTTGGTCGCAGATGGTGACGGTCCTGCCGGCTTTGATCATCCTGGCGAGGTAGGTGTCGACGTTGCGGAAAGGGACGCCGCACATGGGGACTCGATCGTCTTTACCGGTGCTGTCGCGGGAGGTGAGGGCGAGGCCAAGGATTTGGGAGGCTTCGATGGCGTCTTCGAAGAACATCTCGAAGAAATCACCCATCCGGAAGAAGAGTATGGAGTCGGGGCATTCGGCTTTGGCCTGGAGGTACTGGCGCAACATGGGCGTCATGTTGCGCTCGGAGATATCGCTGAGTTTTTTCCAGTTCCCGGCCATATGGGCGCCATTATACATGGCGCGGCGTTACATGTGCGCCCGGGCCTGTCGAAAAAGCCTGGGTATGGGGTTTGGGGTATGGGGTTTGGAGAGGATGACGGATGAAGGATGAAAAGAAATACAGATCTGTAGAGGAACAAGCCCTCTTGAGATGCCACAGGATGACAGGCTTTGATCTTGGGTTTGCGTGATGGCTTTCGCCGTGGGCGACACGAGTTGGTTTTTCTTTTCTCCTACAGAAAAGCCTTGCTACAAGGCTTCCCCGCTCCGGATGACAGGCTGTGATCTTGGGCCGGCCTTAATTTCTGCGAAAAATTGCGTGAAATTGACAGATAGTAACGCAGCGCGGCGTAGCCACAACCAAAAAATGCAGTCCAGCCTTTTGCCACGTCTGGGACGCCTCCCGGCAGTTGTGGGAGGTGTCCCGTTTTTTGAACATGCCAGCATTGCCAACAAAAGTGGGACACCCCCCCACAACTGCCGCTACGCAAGAAAACAAGAACTTGGCGGATAGTAGTACGGACGGGCACGGACGGACGTGGAGGGGCGGAAGCGGGAGGGATTGCGGATTTCGATTCAAGAAAGAAAGAGGAGAGCGGGGCCGAAGCCCCGCTCTTGCCTCCTGCGTCACTCCCGATGAGACTAGAACAAAGCTACCAGCGAAACGAACGCGCGTGTAGCCGGGAAATCGCCGGGGAACTTAAGGAATTCGACGTGGCCGTCCATGTACAGCACATTCTCGCCGCCGGGGATATGGTTGAACTCGCCGGCCGTGCTGCTGGCCATGTCGAACATGACCGGGATCTCGCTCTGCGCCTGGGCGGACGCGGCGGGATTGTTGATGTCGGTGATGAAGAACCGCTCAATGCCTTCGCGCATCCGGTAGAGGGTGACGTCGTTGCCGTCATCGTTGGCGAAGGTGGGGATGTCGGCGTCATACGCGTTGCCGCCAAGGCCTGCTGTGACCTGCTTGCCGAGTGTGGTCGCGATCTGCGCCGCAAACATGGCGTCGACGTACGTGCCGAGAATACTGGCCGGGTCAAGCGTTGGGTCGTTGGGGTCCACGCCCGTTTTCAGGTAGTCTTTGCCTGGTGCGCCATTGAGCGCCCAACCAAGGTACATGTAAGACTCAGCCGTTAACGCGCAGGGATCAACAGCACTGGGATCCGCGGTGGGATCCACGCCCACCCAGTATTCCGTGCCGCCGGACGCATCGGACGGGCAGACCAGGACTTTGACGTCACTGAGGTACTCCGGAAACACCGCAGGCCCATCAAAGATGAACTCGGCATTGCCGCCGGCGGCTTGGGGGTTGGTATAGCCGCACTTGTTGTAGCTGTCGTCCACCACGCCTTCCGCGTCCATTTGCCAAGAGATCCTTGGCGCCATTGAGGGGAACTTCCCGCCTTTTGACTCGTTGGAGTACATCTTGAACACCAGCCCCGGCCCAAACTCCACAATAAAGATATGTGCCCGGTTAGCCTCCTTTCTGTGCGCCCCTGCCGCGCGGTCTGACGGCGGCCGGCTGGACATGCGACTCCATCGCACGTTACGCTTAAACCGAACGCCGCCCGCCCAGATTCCTCGTAAGTATCATAGGTCACATAGGTAGAACTGTCAAGCAAAAAAGAGGGGCCGGGTCGGCCTTTAACCGCGGAGCGGGTGCATCATATCGTTAGGAATCAAACTGTGTCAAGTCTAAATATGGGGGATCAGCAGGCTTGTTGGGACGGAATAGAGGTCCGGGCGCCGGCCTGCAACACGCCAAAAAGAAGCAGGCGGGACGCCCGCGCCACAATATTTTTTACTTCTTTGGCGGGGGGCGGTAGAATAGGCGTTGGTTTCGACGGGAGATTATTGGACATGGTTCATCCTGAATTGCTGGAGATTTTGGTTTGCCCGGAAAATAAGACGCCGGTACGGCTTGCGGACGCGGAGCTAGTGGCGAAGGCGAACGCGGCAATCGAGGGGCGGAAACTGACGAACCGGGCGGGTGCGGTTGTCGAGGGGAAGTTGGACGGCGGCCTTGTGCGTGAAGATGGGGCGTACATGTATCCGATCCGGGATGACATACCGGTGATGCTGATCGACGAGGCGATCCCTCTGGCGCAGATCAAATAACAGGCTGTAGGCTGTAGACCGTAGGAAGAGAGGGACGGATCCGACGGATCGGACGGGTGAGCGGTCAAAGCCTGGAGGGGATTGCGGCGATTCTTCGGAAAAGCTTATCCGGCCACACCGGCGCCGGTTAAAAGCTGGGGGAGTTCTTCGAGCGAGCGGATAGTGGGGATTCCGGCGGGACACCGCAGGTGGCGGTCGATGAGTACGGGCCTGATTCCGGCGTTGGTTGCCCCGACGAAGTCGTCTTCGTAAGAATCGCCGACGTGTGCCACCTCGCCGGCGTGGAGGCCGAGCCGGGCGAGGGCGACCTGAAAAATCCTGGGGTCGGGTTTGCGATACCCTGCGCGCGCCGATGTGAGGATGAAATCGAACTGGCGAGCGAGGCCAAGCCCCCCCAGAAGGACCTCGAGCCGGGAATCCCAGTTGGAAACCACGGCCAGCCGGAGGCCCATGTCGCGCAGTTTGTCGAGAGAGGGGAGAACGTCGTTGAACACGCACCAGGTTTCGGGGCGCATGAAAATGTCAAACAATTCGTCAAAAAAATTGTCAAACCGTGCCTGAAACATTATCTTGGGCGGCTCGCAATGCAGGCCGGCGCACGCAAATGAGTCGGCGACGAGGTCGTACCACCACTGTCGCTCGAGATCTTCGTTTGTTCCGGCGTGGAGTGAGTTTCGGCGCTCGGCCCAAAGTTGATTGAATGTTTCGTTGAGAGTTTCGGGCTGGACGTGGACGCCGAACCTTTCGGCGGTTTCGACGTAGACTTCGCCGACGGCGCGTGCGGTACAGATGAGGGTCTGTCCGACATCGAACAGGACGGCTTTGTAGGGGCAGTCCACGTTTTTTCTCAGGTTTTCGTGCGTTTAGGCTTGGCGTTTTGCTGTGCTTGCTGCTCGATGCGGATGATGACCCGCTCCGCCTGGACAGCCTCCGGGCTGCCGGGCGCGGCCGCCAGGACATCGTAATAGGTCTGGATAGCGGCGTCGATGTCGCCGTTTTGGCGGTATGCCTGGGCGAGTTGCATCCGCAGTTGGATGTTTTCGGGCTGGAGGTTAACGGCGGTGACGAGTGCGTTTTGTGCGGCCTCGAACTGCTGAAGGCGCTGATAGGCCTGGGCAAGGTCGCGGTACGCCCTGGCGTTGTCGGGGGTGAGTTGGACGAGCGCCTCGAATTCGCCGGCGGCTCCGGCCCTGTCGCCGGTCCTTGCATAGAACTGGGCGAGAGCGCGGTGGGCGTCTGGGGAGTTGGGGGTCGAGGACGCCCAGGTCTGAAGTATGTCGCCTTCCTCGGCGCGCATGTCGAGTTGCCTGTAGAGCGACGCGGCCATGGGATAAGCCGCGGGTTCGCCGGAGGTCATTTGCTGGAATTGATCGAGGTAGGGGAGCGCCTCGTCGCGGCGGCCCAGCGAAGCGAGCAACCGGGCCTGCTGGTAGTAGGGGCTTGCGTCATCGGGCCGCTGGGCGCTCCAGTCGGCGTAAGTTTGGAGTTCATCGTCGGTCATACCGAGTGTGCTGTAAAGTTTGGCCAGCTTTCGATAGCTTTCGGTGTTGCTGGGGTCGGTCTCGATGCTTTGGTTTAGAAGTTCAGCGGCACGCCCGTAATCGCCCTGGTCCATGGCGTCCTTGGCTTGTTTAATCAGCCGCTGGATCTCGGCGTTTTTTTTCTTGGCCTTGACGGCGGGGGTGTCGCCGTCTTCGGTGCGGCTGGACGAGGCGGTATTTCGGGCAAGTTGTTTTTGCGCTTTCTTGGCGAGCTTGCGCAGGTCCGAGGCGCCATCGGACGGTGTGGTCCCTGATGGATCGGTGAGTTTGGAGGTTTTCTCAGCGTCTTTTTGCTCGAGCTTTTCCACGTAGAAGTCCAGCCGCGCCTTTTCTTCGTCTTCGGAAAGGGCGGTAGGATCGGCAGGGGCTTCCCCAGACGCGGAGAGGCCGGCGGTGGAATCGGGCTGGGTTTTGGGCGCGGTTGAGGCCGCGGAAGGTGTTTGTTCTGTAACTCGATGTAACCGATAGGTTTGGACGGCCAGCAGGCAGGAAAGGGCCAGGATAATGCCGATGGCGGTCTTGTTCATGCGAGCCTCCGGGGTCCGGCAACAGTATACAGATGCCGCGCTCGTTGTTGAAACACTTCGGGGGGTGGAATGTTCCCGGGGGCGGGTTTATCGATTTTGGCGAGAATGGCGGTTAAAATGGCGGGCATGAATATACAGGTGGTTGGAGCGGGCGGCTGGGGTCTCGCGATTGCGCGGCTGTTGGCGCGGAACGGGCACGAGGTCCGGCTGTGGTGCCGGGATGAAGATAACCCGGCGGGCCTTCGCGAGACGCGGCAAAACTCGGTGCTTTTGCCGGGGGTGTTGTTGCCGTCGTCGGTGGACGTGTGCCGGGCGGTCGACCCGGATACCGAGATAGCGGTTCTGGCGGTACCGTCGCACGCGATGCGGGCCGTAGCGGGGGCCTACCCGCTGTCACCGGGGACGATCCGGGTGAGCGTGGCCAAAGGGATTGAGAACGGGACGTTGCTGCGGATGAGCCAGGTGCTCGAGGAGACGGGCGGCGGGGGGCCGATAGTAGCGCTTTCGGGACCGAGCCACGCCGAGGAAGTGGGGCGGGACCTGCCGGCGTCGGTGGTGGCCGCAGGGAAGGACGCGGCGGCGTGCGAGACGGTTCAGCGGGCGTTTATGTCGCCGGTGTTTCGGGTGTACACGAGCCCGGACGTGGTGGGGGTGGAACTGGGGGGTTCGCTGAAGAACGTCATTGCGATAGCGGCGGGCGCGTGCGACGGGCTGGGGCTGGGAGACAACGCGAAAGCGGCGCTGATCACGCGGGGCCTGGCGGAGATGGCCCGGCTTGGCGTGGCGATGGGCGCGGACCCGCTGACGTTCTCGGGCCTGAGCGGGATGGGTGACTTGATCGTCACGTGTGCGAGCCGGCACTCGAGGAACCGGGCGGTAGGTGAAAAGATCGCGCTGGGCTGGAGCCTGGACCGGATCCAGTCGTCGTCGCCGATGGTGGCGGAGGGAGTCCGGACGACGCGTTCGGCGCGCGACCTGGCGGAACGGTACGGTGTGGAGATGCCGATAACGCATGCGGTTTATTCGGTTCTATTTGATGGGGCGGACGTGCGGGAGGTTGTGACGAGCCTGATGACGCGGGAGGCCAAGCCGGAACGGTAGGTTATGAGGCGCGGATGTTTCTGCGTGGCCTGGCGACCTTGGCGTTGGGCATCTCGAGCAGGCGGTTGACCTGCTCGACGAGCTCCGAGATGCCGAACGGTTTTTTGAGGTAGCCGTCAAACCCGTACGAGACCAGTTGGCGGGCTTCTTCGTCCTCGATGAATCCGGAAATGGCGAGGACGCGGCTGTTGCAGGTTTCGGGCCTGTCTTTGATTCTGCTGC
>JAPLKX010000101.1 GCA_026387845.1 Candidatus Hydrogenedentota bacterium
GGATGTCCTGCGCGGCAAGGTACTGGGTAAGGCGTTGGTCGAGGCGGTCATACGTGCCGGTGACGCGCAGTTCGTCGAGGAGGATTTTGACGTAGAGCGGATTGGCGGCGGCGGGCGCGGCCGCGAGGCAGTCGCGCCGGGGCTCGTCGAGTTTTTTCCCGAAGCGGGCGAGGTAATCCACGATCATCCGTCGGCGTTCATCCACGGTGAGCGGTTCGACGCGAAGCGAGGCCCACCCGCGCTGGGTCACGGCATCGAGCGTGTCGCCCGGCAGGGTGGACACGATCAGCCGCAGCGGCCCGGAGAACGGATGTGACGGCAGCCAGGCGAGCAGCCGGGCGTTCTCGGCATCCTGGAGTTGGTTGAGCGCGTCCAGCACGAGGATGCAGCGCACGCCGTCACGCTCGGCCTTGATGCGCGCCTTGGCAAGCCAAACGGGGAAGGTCTTGAGGAGGTCGTCGTGGGAGGTTGGGAGTTCCTCGGGGTCGCCGGTCCAGCGTTTGATTTCCGCGATGAGGCGGGACATCAGCCGCCCGTGGTCGGCGCTGTCGGGGGTGCCGCCGATGTAGTGCTGAACGATGAAGTCCTGGGGATGCTCGATGCGCCAACGGGCGAGCCAGTTGGCGAGCAGTGCGGACTTGCCGCCGCCGGAGTCGCCCAAGAGAACGAGGGGGCCGCCATCGCCGCAGGCGTGGCGGTCGAGCGCCTGGAAATAGCAGATCCGGCCGATGTAGGTGCGGCGGCGGATCTCGGCAAAGGCTTCGTGGTCGCGCGCCTCGCGGGTGAGGGGATCGGGAACGCTCTCGATGGTGAATTGGGCGCCTATGGCGGTTTGGAGGTCTTCGAGGACGAGCGCAGCCAGTTGGGGCGGGTTGGGATAGTCTTCGCGGAGCGGAATAGCCTTTGCGGCGCAGGTCGCGCGGATGAGCGTCTTGAGCGCGGCCTGTTTGTCTGCGGCAGCGGTGTTCTCGGATAGGCAATCCGCGCCGCGGCGTTGGGCATAGGCAGGATCGCGGAAATAGAAGAATGCGCGCTCGGCCATCTCGGGGTTGTTGAGTACCCCGTGCAATATCTCCAGTTCCGTGACGCTCTTGCCCTTGAGGTCCTTGAGCCATGGCTGCTCTTCTTCGAGGTCCGCGGTGAAGGCGTCGTCGCCCGGAACCCAGCCGTAACGCTCGCCCAGCAGGCCGATGAAAAACGGGCGGCAGGCGCGGATTTCGTCCAGGCAAAGTTTGAGAGTCTCCTTTCGCGTGCTTTGCTCCTCGGGTACGCCCCAGCGCAGGTCGACCTCGACCAGTTCCACCTGACGCTCGTGGCAGAAACGGCGCAGTTCCGGCCATGCATGGGTCATAAGTGCGTCACGCTCTTCGACCATGTCGCGAAAGGTGGAGGAGACAAAGACGCGGATGCGGCGGTTGAAAGAGGAAGGAGCAGGGGAAGCGTCCCCTGTTGTCATACGAGACTTATCCCGGAATTGCATCGCGTCCCCTTTCGGGGTCTATTTTACCCCAAGACCCGGAACTCGAAATATAGGTTAAGACAATGCATGCCCGGGACTCAATGACGGCTGTTTTGGGGAACAGCTATGATCGATAGTCACACCGCTGCGATCTGAACATCTGCAGGCTCTGTGCGGCCACCCCAGCCTCTCTCGTTGACACGGCGCGGGTTGGAAACCGCGGCCAACAGCCGTCGCTTACCTTTTTGCGAGGAGTTTGAGGCATTGTTGGAGTGTGTCGGGGTTGGCGGGGGCGACTGTGAGGGCTTTGGCGAGTTGTTCGAGGTCGGATTGGGAGAGGTTTTCGGCGGCGAGTGCAGTGCGGCGGCGTGGGTCGGTTCTGTAGGCATAGATGATTTCGGCGGCGAATAGGGGTCGAGCGAGTTCGCGTTTGGGTTTGCCTTTGCGTATTTGGTCGATGGCCTTCTTGAGACGTTCGGGTGATGCGACGGCATCGGGGCGGGATTCCTGGGCGATGTCGTGGGCAACATTCACGGCGGCGGGGGTTTCGAGCTGGGGCAGAAGCCACCGGGCAAGTTCTTCTTCGAGAACGCCTTGGAGGAGAAGTTCGGGCGGGGGTATTGGGCCGCCGCTGTTGAGTAGGCGGAGGATTCTGCGGGATTGGGCGGAGAACGAGTCGAACCCTGGGATCTGCTGGTCGAGCGTCTTGCCGACGGGGTCGGGCAGGGAGATGGTGAGGGTGACTTCGGTCTCTTCTACGGAGGCTTCGAAGGAGCCGCCGTGGATGTCGACCACAGTTCTGCGCAGGGACGCCATATAGGCGGGGTGGGCGGGTACGGTCTGGACGCCGGTGATGGTGGCAACGAACATGACGGCGCGGCGCAGCGGATCGTAATCGAACAGGATTGAGACGGCGGCGCCGGGGCTGTCGGCGTCCACGGCGTAGGCGAGGATGTGTTTGAAGAGGCCGCGCATCGGGTCGCGGCGGACGGGTATCGGCGGCAGGTCTGATGCGAACATCGGCTCGAAGACGACGCCGCGAGACTCGAAGGCAGGCCGGTTTTCGCGGGCGACGTCGAGCACGAGCGCTTTGAGATCGGCGAGTTCAGGTGGGGCGGCGCCGTCGATGAGGGCGAGGGCGTCGTCGAGATGTGTCCGTGCGGAGTCCGGGCTTTTTTCGCAGGCGCTTGCGGCTTTGGGGACGACGTCGCGCAAGGGTTCGGGCACGGTATTGGATTCGGGCAACGGGCGGACGCCGGTGAGGCGTAGCAGCAGGCCGTTGGGCGCTTTGTCGATCCGGCCGCCGCGAGTGGCGAGCGTCCAGCGGGCCTGGAGTTCGTCGAAGGCGAGGGTCATGCCGTCGCCCAATGAGAATAGGGCCGGAAACGTACCGAAACCGTCAAAGGCCAGGGCTACGCAGGGAACGCCTTCTTTCTCGATTCTGTCGGGCTGCTGGAAGACGTCCACGAGTAGAGTCGAGCCTTGCTCGAGCTGTGCCGAGTCCATCAGAAGCACGACGATAGCGACGATTTGCGCCGTGTCGCCGATGGCGTCGGCGAGCGGCTCGACGTGGAGGACGTGCGTACCGGCAGGAAGAGCTCGGCGGAGGGTTGGGCCGGGGTTGTACTGGACGTAGCTGGGCGGGCGGTAGAGTTCGAGGAACCGGGCCGCGGCGTGGAGGAGCTGGCGGGACAGGGGCTGGCCGAGCGTCTCTTGGGCCAGGGACAGCGCCAACTCCAGCTTGTCAAGGGTGGTCAGCATAATGGGGATTATACATTGCGGATTTACCAATTGCGGATTGCGGATTGAAAGAGAGTGTTGACAGTGAAGGTGAACGGGTTGTGGAAGTGGGACCTTTGGGACCATTGGGACGATTGGGACGATTGGGACTGGGGAAATGATGAATGATGAGTGAGATGACTGCACTGGGACTGTGGTCGAGGGGGAGATGGATCCCACCGCGTGCAGCTAGGCGTGCTGGACGGCGCGGGCGAGACGTCCGCGCGTACTTTGACTGTTTTCGTTGCTATCGACTATACTTTGTTGATCAGTTAGAGGAGCGTTTTTTATTGAGCAGTCAAGAACTTACGTGGGCCGCGATGAGTTATGTGTGCCTGCTGCTTTCGCTGAGTTTTCACGAGGCGGCGCACTCGGTGACGGCGGACAAGTGCGGCGACCCGACGGGCCGTCTGATGGGTCGGTCGAGCCTGAACCCGATGGCGCACATTGATCCGATTGGCACGGTGATCCTGCCGCTCGTGATGATATTCTCGGGTATACCGTATTTGTTCGGGTGGGCAAAACCGGTGCCGTTCAACCCGCGCAACCTTCACAACATCCGCCGGGACCCTGCCCTGATCGGTTTGGCGGGCCCGCTGTCGAACCTGGCGTTGGTGCTGCTTTGCGCGGCGCTTTTGCGCATTATCGTGGGGGTGCTGCACATCCAGTTGCCGGCGGATGGCAACATCGGCACTACGATGCGTCAGTATCCGCTGTTCGGCCTGGCGTTTATGATGGTGATAGTGAACACGGCGCTGATGCTGTTTAACCTGATCCCAATCCCGCCGCTCGACGGGGGTCATCTGCTTCACGGGTTGCTGCCGAGCCGCGGCCAGGAAATGCTGGACCGGATCGGCCCGTTCGGCATCCTGATAGCGGTGATGATATCGAAGCCGCTGCTGTCGTACCCGTTCGTGTTCCTGCAGGCGCTGGTACTTTATCTTGCGTTTGTGGGCCAATCGTGACGTGGGGCGCAACCCTGAGATAGATCCGGCGAATCAGGGGATGATTCGATCCCTTATCATTGATATAATTACCTTTTATTCCGGGGACGTGAATCGATTTGTTCAATCAGGAGTTGTTTAGATGGAATTGCCGCAGAAGTATAGTCCCGAAGAGATAGAGGCGAGGTGGATCCCGTATTGGAAGGAGAAGAAGGTCTACGCTTACGACCCGTCGCGGAGTCGCGATGAGACGTTCGCGGTGGACACGCCGCCGCCGACGGTGAGCGGGTCGCTTCATCCGGGTCACGTGTTCAGCTATTCGCACCAGGACTTCATCGTTCGGTATCAGCGGATGCGGGGCAAGAACATCTTCTTCCCGATCGGCTGGGACGACAACGGGTTGCCCACGGAGCGGCGCGTCCAGAACCTGTACAACGTTCGGTGCGAGGCGCACCTGCATTATGACCCGGATTTCAAGGCGGAGCGCGGGCGGAAGGGCGAGCCGAAAAGTATCAGCCGGTTGAATTTCATTGAGCTTTGCGAAGTCGCCACCAAGGAAGACGAAGAGGCGTTTCGCCACCTGTGGACGCGGATGGGGCTGTCGTACGACTGGGATCAGGAGTATGCGACCATCAACAAGCGGTGCAGGACAATCAGCCAATACAGTTTTCTCGAACTGCTGAAGAAGGGGGAGGTTTACCAGGCGGAACAGCCGGTGATGTGGGATGTGGATTTCCAGACGGCGATCGCGCAGGCGGAAATCGCGGACCGCGAGCTGGCGAGCGCGTTTCATTACCTGCGGTTCGGCATCGAGGGGACGGACCGGTTCGTGGTGATCGCGACGACCCGGCCGGAACTTCTGGGCGCGTGCGTGGCAGTGTTGGCGCATCCCGACGATGACCGGTATAAGCCGCTGTTTGGGAAGCGGGCGGTGACGCCGCTGTTCCGGGCGCCGGTCCCGATCATGCCGGACCCGCTGGCGGACCCGGAGAAGGGCACGGGCATCGTGATGGTGTGCACATTCGGCGACCAGACGGACGTCGAGTGGTGGCAGAAGTTCAACCTGCCGACGCGCCAGATCGTTGCGCGGGACGGGCGGCTGCTGCCGGTGACGTTCGGCGCGCCGGGCTGGGATACACTCGATGCGGAGGGCGCCAACGCGGCCTATGGGCGGCTCGCGGGGCTGACGGTGAAGAAGGCGCAGAAAGTCACGATGGAACTTGCGGAGGCGGCGGGCGGCGTGATCGACCGGCCCAGCGAGCCGATCACACATGCGGTGAAATTCTTCGAGAAGGGCGACAGGCCGCTCGAACTGATCCCGACGCGGCAGTGGTACACGAGGATTTTGGACAAGAAGGAGCAGCTTGTCGAGCAGGGCCGGAAAATTCAGTGGCACCCGGATTTTATGGGGACGCGGTACGAGCATTGGGTGCTGGGTTTGAACCAGGACTGGTGCCTGAGCCGGCAGCGGTATTTCGGGGTGCCGATCCCGGTGTGGTACAAGCTGGACGCGGGCGGCCAGCCGCTGTACGAGGAGTGGATCCTGCCGTCGGTCGCGCAACTGCCGGTTGATCCGCTCAACGACGCGCCACAGGGCTACAGCGAGGATCAACGAGACAAGCCGGGCGGGTTCACGGGCGATTTGGACGTGCTGGATACGTGGGCGACGAGTTCGCTGACGCCGGAGATCGCAACGGGCTGGTTCCTCGATCCGGAACGGCACGATAAGCTTTTCCCGATGGACGTCCGCCCGCAAAGCCATGAGATCATCCGGACGTGGGCGTTTTACACGATCGTGAAGGCGTGGATGCACACGGGCGAGATCCCGTGGAAAAACGTGCTGATCAGCGGGTGGGTGCTCGACCCGGACCGGAAGAAAATGTCGAAGAGCCACGGAAACGTGGTGACGCCGGAGCCGCTGGTGGACCAGTTTGGATCGGACAGCGTGCGGTATTGGGCGGCGCGGGCGCGGCTCGGTGTGGACACGGCGTACGATGAGCAGGTGTTCAAAGTGGGCAAGCGGCTCTGCACGAAGCTGTTCAACGCGAGCAAGTTCGCCATCGGCCAGTTCTCGAACATTGACGCCGCGCTGCTTGGGCCGGAAAAAATTACCGTCGAGACGGACCGGGCGGTGGTTGCGGAGTTACGGCCGCTGATCGAGCGGGCTACGGGGGCGCTGGATGAGTTTGATTACGCGCAGGCGCTGATGTTGGTCGAGGATTTTTTCTGGGCGACGTTCTGCGACAACTACCTCGAACTCGCCAAGCCGCGAACGTACGAAGAGGGAATCACGGAAGGGCGCATCTCAGCGGCATCGGCGCTGCGGCTGATCCACCGGGCGGTGGTGCGTCTGTTTGCGCCGTTCCTGCCGTACCTGACGGAAGAGATCTGGCATTGGTGCTACAGCGGCGACGGGGATATGCACGAGTCGGTGCATCGGAGCCCGTGGCCGACGGTGGCGGAGCTGGCGGCGGTGCCCGCGCCGAAGAACAGCCTGACGTACCAGGCGACGGTGGCGGTTCTGGATGCCGTGCGGAAGGCCAAGGCGGAAGCCAGCCTCAGCATGAAGGCGCCGGTCAAGCAGGTGACGGTGACGGGGAAGGCGGAGGCGCTGGAAGCCGTCCAGGCGACGGCGGGCGACGTGAGCCAGATGCTGCAGATCGAGGAGATGATCGTGGTGGAGGGCAGCCTCGAGCCGGGGCTGGTGAATGTCGTGACGCGGATTGGCGAGTGAGGATGTTTTCTTTGTGAAAGGCGACCGGCGCGTGAGTTGCCCTGCAATCGGATTATCCGTGGCAATTTCATCCGCGTGGGATAGTGGACAAAGGGGTGGTCCGGCAGTAGAAGTCAGGGCTACTGCTTTGAGTGCAAAGAGAGAGGAAAGATTTGGGCCGTGCCGTCTCGGTCCACGGCAACGGAAATTTGCTCCTGTTCCCCGATGGCCAAAAGCGCCAACTCGAGATCAAGAAGGTTGGTGATGCGGCGTTCACCTATCGCGACAATGACGTCGTTTTGGCGAAGGCCGGCCGCGGCCGCGGGAGTTCCTTCTTTGATCTCTGTAATGAGAAGTCCTGCAGCTACTTCTAAGCCGCGGTTCTTTCTCAGTGCCGGAGTCAGGTCGCGCGCGATCAGGCCGATTTGTGGCCACGTGAACTGTGCCACGAGGGTCCTTATGTCTGTATCCAGTGTTTGATTGAATATATCAAAGAGCGTTTTGCCGTCGAGGTAGCTCCTGCTGGAGAGGTTGCTCACGATCCTGCGTGCAGCATCCTCTCCAAACTGGTTTTCTATGAGCAGGAAGAGGCCAAGCGCCGCGGAGTAATAGTCAGAAGCCAACTGGGCGTCAAACTTGTCGTTATCGAAACTCACCCATGAGAACAAGTCCGTATTGACTTTAGCCAGTGAAGACAGTGGCTGCTGGGGAATGGTATTGCTTTGCAAAGGTGAGATTGCCGAACCGATGGCCT
This sequence comes from Candidatus Hydrogenedentota bacterium, assembly GCA_026387845.1. Classification (GTDB taxonomy): domain Bacteria; phylum Hydrogenedentota; class Hydrogenedentia; order Hydrogenedentales; family SLHB01; genus JAPLKX01. The sequence goes on from JAPLKX010000101.1 coordinate 7,650, forward strand.
CCGCGGAACGATTGGCGCACGCTCGACGGTAAACAAGAAGTTGACCGTAGCCTGCGAGGCCTTCTCTGAACCAGCGCGTGTAATGGCACACCTTGATGAACGGCCGCTGCAAGTCCATGAGAACCGGAGACTTTTGCGTCGGTTCCACGAGTATGTACTCGATCAGCTCATGAGCGAACGCATAGGGATATGCAAGATTGCTATCGCGGACGGACTCCCAAGATTCATTGTTGTACATGACGAACAATGGCAACCTTACTTGGTTGGTGTCTTTGGGGAATTGGACCTCAAGAGTCCCGGGCAGATAGTCGAGACGAATCATGTACGCCTTTATGGTTGTTGCGAATTCCAGCCCGAGTTTTTCGACAAGATAGGCGGCTTGATCCGCAATGTCTTCTGCGGCGGAGCGCGCCTGTGCCTCCAACCCTGCTTGATAGACTACTTCCACGGGGCCGGAGGCAAGGCTGGCTTCAAAAACAAACGACTCCAAACGCGCCGGGTCAATGACCAGCGAGTTTCGCATAGTATAGTTCATGGCGAAATTGGCCGGCCCTTGCTGTTCGGCGCTTTGCCGGTAATCGCGGTGGGTAATCCCTTTTTTTAGAGTTGCGCACCCACTCCCCAGGACAGTTATCGCCAAAAGAATGCTCAAGGCTTTGGTGAGCGATTTCCTGTTTGTACCGCCGGCGCTTGTCATGGAGCCTCTCCTAACTGCTGCTTCCGCGCGGCCTGCACACGGACATCGTGCCAAGGCAGGCGCAGTGTTCACACAACTACTTTTCTGCATGGCACGATGGTACTACTTGTTTCTGGGGCACCGCAAGCAAGCTGTTTGGCGGCGGGGCCGGGTTTGGCTATGGTTAGCTTACCTGGCCAGCCAGCAGCCCGTAGTTGAAGTCTCGTGTGGCCCACGCGAGCCATCATTAGACTTCAGCCACGGGCTGCCGGCATGGCGGGCGTAAGCACAATCACGCCCGTGCTGCTCATGTCTCGCAGGTTTCTGTTTGTGTATGAAGAATGGTATGATCAGCTTATGCTGTTAATACTGCAAGGGTATAAGCACAAGATGAGAAGATGTATTGTACAGGTTGCTCTCCTGTTAATTGTTTGTTCAAGTTGCGCACATTTTGGTTCTTCGCCCGTTAAGTCGGAGAGGAAACAAAGACTCCAGGAACATGTGCAGTTTCTGGCAGCGCCCAAATTAGGTGGCAGGAAACCCGTATCGTCCGGTTCACGTTTGGCTCGCCGTTATATCGCTCGGCGATTCAGGGATTGCGGCCTTCTCGCGTGGGGAGACGGTGAAACATACGAACAATCGGTAAAGTTTGGGACAAATGTTGTAGGGTTGTTGCCGGGGACGGACAAAGACCTCATGGATGAGATTGTGCTCGTTTGCGCGCACTACGATCACCTTGGGGGCGGAAAATTGGGCGCGGCAGATAACGCCTCAGGAGTGGCCGTTCTGCTGGAAACTGCCGATCGTATGACTTCCAGCGGTACAGCGCCCCGCCGGTCGGTTTGCTTCGCGGCATTTGACTGTGAAGAGAGCATGCTGTGGGGAGCCGTTGCGTTCACTTGCAGAGATGATTTTGATCCGTCGAGAATAGCGGCTGTAATCAACATCGACACTCTGGGCAGAAGAGCATTCGATGTCCTCGATAATGTACTTTTCTTGGGCTGTTCCTCTTCGTCGGAGCTAAAACAAGCTGCCTTATCTGCCTCGGAAGGCAGTATACAACTCATACCCTGTGGAGCACATTTAATTGGGCCAAGAGGCGACCACTTTCCTTTTGCGGCGCTTGGGTTGCCGGTTTATTTCTTTTCAAACGGCCTGTTTCGCGATTACCACACGACAAAGGATACTTCCACTGGACTGGACTACGACCTGTTAAGCCGATCGGCGCACGTGATTTACGAGGTGGTCTCACAAGCAGCCAGCATGAGTGTTCCTGACGTTCCGGCGCCTGTAGATTCCGCATTTGTTACGACCGATGACATTCTGGCCCTGAAACGTATCCTCAGCGATTTGGTTGTTTCACATGAACAGACTGATTTGTCATCAGCCGACGTGGGCGAATTTGAACTCACGCTTCGTGAGATCGAGCGCGCCCTTAACGACAATTCAGACGCCCTGGAAAAGGACAGCCGGCTCATGAGGAGTTGTCTGCGGTCAGCGTTTGCACTCCTCTCACGGTATGACAAAATAGCGCCTGTTGACGCCGACGCCCAGATGGGAGATTTGCCGACATCGCAGATGCAGAATTCTTTGGCAACGGATAATATCCTTCAGTCTCTCTTCGTATTCATTCACCGAAAAAAGATTATGAATATATATCAGCATGTCGCCAAAGAGTTGTTGGAAGGACACAGGTTTGCCACGTATCTGGAGGGGCCGCCGGATTTTGATCTCGAGGAGTATGATCTCCTTCCGGAAGAAGTGAGAATAACCGCAGTCCCCGGCAACAAGTTGCGCCTAAGCGTTGCATTTCCTCATATGTACGCGAGAACCTATCTAAAGGAACGTATTACGCTTCCCCCGAAAGGCCTAACGGTTGGCTGTAGGTGGGACTTTCATACATGTCTGGGGACGGCTGAAGAGTTGCTGGATTACTGTCTCTTGCAGTGGCGCAGAGACATCCAAGGTGATGGCTATGGCGGGAGTTGGGCGAAGGTATTAAGCAGTCTCTTTCCAGAAGCCCACATTGAAGGCAATTATCATGCCTGGTTCCAGTGGAGTCGGCAAAGCAGGAAGGTGGCTTCGGAGGAACAGTGGTTGATAGACTGCCTGGAAAGCGGAAATCCGGAGTTGATGAGAGCCGTTTTGACCTACTTCGTTCCCTCAATCATGTTTAACACTGAATATCCGAACCTGCTGAGAAGAATCATGACTGACACCACTCTGCCAGGTGAGCTACGGGCTCTAGCCGTAGCGGCATATGGTCGAAAGGGCGACAAGGTTCCGTTTGGTTTGGACAGACCGATGTTGCTCGATCTTGTTTCTCTCCTTGATGACGGTACTGTGGTATGCCTGCCGAAAGCGGTGGTTGAAGCAATTGTAGCCGACTTTCCGTTGCTTGGTTTTGCGGTCGCCGAGGGCGGAGAACAAGACACCTTGGTTCTGGGAGAGTATGTTGCCGACGTTTTGCATGGTATCACGAAACAGAGTTTTGGTGGGGACGCTGCGTTGTGGAACACATGGATTAAAGAAGAGGACAAGACTGATGCGCCCATGTTCATCACACGGAAATCCGTGATCGCAGTTCTCCCGTTTCAGCGGCATGAAACGCTTGTACGCAACCTGCTACAAGAGTGTGATTCACAAGAGTGTCTGCTTGGCGTCTTTCCCGGCGAACCAGCCATCCAATGGGAATGTAGTTGGGTTTACTAATGCCGTGACGGCATACAACTCCGACCCGCCTTATACGACAAGTCGGAGTTGTAGGGTATAATAGACGACCTAGCCCAGTTGCTTATGGACTTCCACACCTACGGCATCGCTGTACATAGAACCAACATCCAATATGAGTTACGGGGTCGTAATGAATTTCCTGAAACGTGGCGTAAGAGTGAGGTGGACACGTCTTAGTTCTAGGTGGTGTGGTTTGACAGGCGGCAAGGAGTGCCGCAAAAACGAGGACAAGGGTTACAACTAGCAGGAACGTTTTGATCCGTCTATTTGTTCTAAAGTGATGCTCCATGTCATAGGCTCCTTAAGTTTGCGTTTTTCTATTGGATGTTTCCTTGCCGGGGGCCCGTGTTCCCGCTTCGCGCGGGCCTCACCGGTGCTAGGGTGCGGAAATCGAGAATATGGAATCACTTAGGCTTTCATTAATATTGACGCTGCTGAAGTCGTATGTTGCGGTTAAGATCACACCGCCATCTTCATAGGCTTTGGTGACTATTTGCGCGGGAAGTTGAGCGGTACTCTCAACACTGGAGTAGGAGTTGTAATCCAGTTCCCACTGCAGGTTGTTGCTTTCATCGGTTGCTTTTACCTTGATGACCTTTTTCACGGTAGCTACGTCAATCCACACTTGGTAATTGGTGTTGGCTTTCGTAGTGTAGATCCGATAACACGACACGCTGTTTACGGTGTACGTGCTGGCGTCCTTCGTCCAAGTCTCGGTACCAAGCACCCGCTCCATGTTAAACAGGTCTGCTGCACTATTGAACCTCACGTAGGTGAGTCCGTCGGCCAGCGGCATGTATAGGGTCTTATCGTTCTCCACCTCAATATTCCAGTTCGAGCCGTCGGTCACATAGGTGCGGTCATAGGGGCTTCCTTGAACCATCTTCTGCTTAAACGTGCTGCCGCTCCGTTTCCATTGGATTGTTCCGTCGGTCATGTCGCTGAAGGTGGTTGCAAAGTCAACGTCCACCGACGCAGTGTAGTCGTTCACATTGTTCAACTCATCGATAACGGAGTTGACTATTTCCTGGGCTGTGAGAGCCCACGCCGGCACAGAAAATGTGAGCAAGGCAACACCCAACAGGGCGCCCATTGGTGCAACTCTTTGCATTCTCATTAGCGTTGTCCTTTCGTTTCGGTTGTCTGTTTGCATATGTGGAAACCAGCAGTGGTTCACCCTTATCTAGCCGGTAGCATCACCTCCTTTGTTTGTCGTTGTTTTCGAGGTAATCACAGCGTAATTCTTGCGACGCCGGTGTGTTCTATAAGCGAGGCCAATCAGCAGGACCGCAAGAACAGCAAATCCGGCAAGCAGTCTCTTTCCCGTCTCTTCGAGGTCTGATTTAGGCATTTCGAGTGTCAAGGCTGGTGAATTCTCAGGCTGTCTGCTTTTTTCCTGTTTGTAGGCCTCTTTAGTTCTAGCAAGTATGTCTTTTCCTTTTGCCTGCGTAACAACGGGGATGACCGGGCTTTCGAGTAGTTCACGGGATATTGACGCAGCCATTTTAGAGGCCAGTTTGTTATCCCGAACTTCTCCGACCACCGCGTCGTATACTTGGGCATCAGGTGGTATATCTAACACGAACGTTGTTTGATCGACGCGAACGGATGTTGGTTTGAGAATGTCCATTTTGTAGGTTTGGACGCTGTCCCCTTCATAGTCGTCGTACCTGTAGCTTTCGGCTACTGTATGCTGGGGAACCCATAGGGTCTGTGAGCCGAATGGTATCCGTTGGAAGTCCGATGAAGTTATTCTGTTTAGTAACCTGTTGTCAGAGGTGTATTCCTCAAATTCGGAGATGGCGTAATTTATTTCAGGGATTAAGACGGCCTTGAAATGGTGTGCCGGATCGGAGTATTGGTATACTCCTGTTACAAGTATTCTCTTGCCTTTGTCGTCGGATGTTTCAGATACACTTTGCACATGTTCGATTCGAGTGGCGCAGCCGGGTTTGCTTCGAGATATCGCACGATCTTCCCTGGTGGCCAACTCCGGTGTCAGAAGCAGGGATAGATAGTTGATATTCTCTTCGGATGGCTTTCTTACTGCGGCTCTATTGGCATTGGGGTCGTAAGTTGTTGCACGTGTACTGTCAATGGCATAATTTACCACGTACCGCTTCACAAGACTCCCGATCTCTCGCGCATCAAAGAGAGACTCTTTTATTCCGTCGGAACTTGCGGTCACTTCGCTGATGGTCGTACGCTTGACTTCGAGTTCGGAATTGCCTCCACGGTTATCCAATGGCTGGGGATGATATGAGGTTCGAACGAAGGTTGCAGACAACGCATCGTTGGGCACAGTTGGGTGTAGATTGTACTGCATCTTTTTCAGAGCCCTGCTTTCTGCAAGGATTTGCTGGGCATAAGCCGGCTGATTGGTGAGGAAATACATATATGTAAGGCTATATGCAACTAGACAAAATACTAGGGTGGGTGAATAAAGTTGCGGTCGAACACACCTTCTCATCGGAATTCCTCGGGCAGTTGTAGCTCTCGCAAAGTAAAGACGGCGTTCATCTGTTCTGCTAACAGAGCCAGATTGCATACGGTGGTACTGTCAGTTGAGAGGTTTGCCATGAGATTCTTGGCCGAGATAGATAATTCGACGAATTCTGGAGTTGAGAGCAGCTTACTGCAGGCAGAAAGGTAGACTAAAACCGCTCTTGCTGCCGCAGGATTGGATACCAGTTGTTCTACATAGCCAGGGGGAAGTACTTGCGCGGATATGGGCACTGGCTGTGGTGGTGTCGCCGGAATGACATTAGCGCGGCGGCATTGGGTTTGCGGTTCGGCAGAGTGTAATGGTTTGGGTTTCCATACGCCGTCTTGTGTGGACTCGTTGGAATAACCTGCAACAGCGGCGGCCTCTTGCATGGCTTCGTGGCTCGGGATACGGTTTGGCTTGTCAGCGCTTGTAGGGCAGTCGAATCTAAGGATCTCGCCGCAATAGATGAGCAGGGCGCGCCAGCCGGTAGGTCGTTCGGATTCGGGGATGCTGGCGTAAAGCCGTACACCCCACTCGGGGATATTAACGGGGGCGCCGTCCCACGGGCCGTTTCCGGGGTACGGAACACTCAAGGTCACGACCTTGCCTTCGGCGTCGGGCAGCGTGATGGCCGGGTTACCGTCGTCGTCGACACCAAACCGGACCATGCGGCCGGCGGGGCTGTCGGGGGGCCGTTTGGGAGGCTGGCCCATCAGCACGTCGTAGAGCCACATGATGTGTGGATACTCGCGGCGGGCCCAGGCCTCGTACTGTTCGTCGGATTTCGGCAGGCTTGCGTCGATTTGGGCGCGGGCGGCGGCGTGGTCTGCTAAGGTTGCGGTGGCTTGGTCCAACCCGTGGTCGCCAATGGGCGGGGACTTGGCCGACTTGCTCCATTTTGGATGCGTGGATACGGGGGCGGTGGTGGAAAGAATCGGGCCATGCGCGATTTTGGTGGATTCCGGACGAAAAGTAGTGGAAGCGCTGTTATGCTCGGGTTGGAAATACTGCGCCAGTTGTACGCCTAGATAGGCGAAAACGGGTGCCGCTACGATTAAGAGGCCGGCGGCAAGGGCCAACCATGGGACGGGACGGAGGCGCTGACTGGGCCACTGATTTTTGTGCAGGTTTGTGTCAGACGCGGCAAGCCTTGCAAGTACTGCGCTGGCAAGGACTTCTGGGGTATTAGTCACATCCGGCGGGGCGCCGCCGGCTGCGTCCAACGCGGCGAGGATAGGCTTAATTCGCTCCGCCGCCGCAGCACATTTCGGGCATGTGCTCAAATGACGGTCGATGGCGCCGAACTCTTTGGGCGCCAGGGAGATATCCCATTGGAGATAAGCGGGGATATGGGTTTGGACCCAACTGCAGGGGAAGCCTATACGAAGAGCCAGTTTTATCCGGTCCGACATTACATGTCTCATACCATCCTTGCGCACAACGGCCATCAAGCACGTACGACCGTCCTATATATATGTCGCGCAGGTGGCGTTTTCCAGAGGTGCATGATGAATTTGTTTTTGCAGTCACAAACGGAAGAAACGTTAAACCAAACATTTTGGAGAGGCTAGTCGAGACAAAACATTTTGGCATACGCCTGAGAGGCTCGTACTCATGGCGCCGCACGGGCCTCTGCGGTTCAAGATTACGTGCCTGCGGATGGTTTGGCAGAGGTGAGAATGCCCCTCAGTCTCTCAAGAGCTACTTGTTCATGAATATGTAATGTCTGCCAGGTTACGCCCATTTCCCGGGCGGCTTCGGCCCGGGATAGATTTTTGAAGTAGACGAGGCGGATGACCTTTTTCTGGCGGTCGGCGAGGTTTTCAACAGCGGCCAGCAGCTTTTCGTTTTCCATCTGTTGGGCGGCACGATCGCGAGGGTTGTCAGCGGGTGCGGCCATGTTTGAATGAGCGGACTCCCGCGTGAAACAGGCCAATTGGGCCGCGGCACGATTCGCCTTCCGGCGATGAGCCATCAACAGATTTCGGGCGATGCCGTATAGGAATTGTCCGGCTTTACGGTCCGATACGCTATCGTGTCTGCGGCATAGGACGACGAAGCATTCTTGCACGAGATCGGCGACCTCAGACGATGGTACGGCATTTCGTTGAAAGAACGCAGCCAGACGAGGACTGTATTGTTTACACAGGTCTTGCAGGCGCGCTTTATCCATGTTGCACCGGGTTCATCATTCGGTCGCATTTGAGGCCGCTGACCCGATGGCTTCACCAATTTGGGCCAGCCGCATTGTCCACGGGTTTTGCATGGCCGTCTTGGTTACGCGCGCTCAAGCCACCCAAGGTCAGCGGTAACCCTCGGCAGTAATACCCCCTGTTGTTAATTTGCCAAAACTAAGACACCAGCGCGGAGTGCCGTGCCCCTCCCAACCACTTTTTGGCCACAGTGTAACATGCTTAGTGTATGAAGTCAACACACATTACAATGCTTAAGGAGTGTACACACTCGAGCGGCACTCGAACGCCTTGATTTGTCGATGTTTGCGGCAGTATCTGTTTCGTTGATCGTGTGCGCGCACTGCACAACGCGCTGCCGAAGGCCGTTCAGCATAGTCTGGTTGCTGGACTCTCCAAGAAAAAGACTCCGCTTTGACAGAAATCAACCGCGGCTTCATTTCAAGAACCGGGCTCGGATGCGGATGGGCGCAAAAATGTGAAAGGAACGTGGCGAAGAAACGGCTGACCGTCATCAGCGGGATAGGTGCAGACGCCCGGCGGCGGGATCTGATCATTGACACGTTCAAGAAGCGAACTGCCGGACGGGCGGCCGATTGAACGGGTCCTGGTAGCGGTGCTTTAGCAACCCGTGGCAGAAGTCATCGTGGTCTGCCGCGGCCCTTTGTCACGGTCTCTGCGTTGCGAAACCTTGAGGGACAATTAGGGGGACAATTGGGAACAGTAACCACTTTTTGCTTTGGGGATGAGGGAGATTTTCCCGATTTTCCGGCACAATTTTCAAGGTTTCTCGATCACCTGCAGCCGTTTTGGATGAACTGGGCTACTTCGACGTAGAGGTGGTCGTAGTTGCGGTTGTAGACTTGGATGAGTGCGTCTTCGGTTTTTGTGCCGATGGCGAGTGCGTTGAACAGTTCGACGAGCTTGGCCTGGCCGAACCGTTCCCAGAGATAGAGCAGGGTGGCGTGGGACTGGGTGTAAGCGAGCCAGAGTGCGTCGCTGTCGAGTTTTTTGAGTTGGCTTTCTTCCATGGCGGCGTAGGGGAAGAGTGCGGCGTTGGCGACGGCTTTTTGGAGCATTTCGAGGCGGCTGCCGGTGAGGGGGCGTGAGAACGTCTCGGCGAGCCCTTCGTTCATCCACCATACGGCGTTGCTGTGGGCGATGAACCTGACGACAACGTGGGTGTACTCGTGGTAGAGGGTCTCTTTGAGCTCCTGATCGCGGGCGACCAGCCCGGCCGAATCGAGCAGCGGAATCCGGATCTTGCCGTCATAGAGGCCGCCGACGTTCTGTCGCACCTGGGTGGCGTCGGTGAATCCTTTGGAGTTGTAGACGATTACCTGAATGGGTCCGGGCGGATAAACGCCGCCGAGGTTTCGGCCGACGTCGGCGTAGGCCATCTCGAGTAGCGCCAGGACGGTCTGCAGCACGTTGCCCGCGACTTCCGGCGTGCTGCTCATCTGGAAGTGAAGCGAACCGGCGGGGCGGAACCCGTTTTCAACAACCTCCTCGCGTTCGGCTTTTTCGAACCGGGTCTTTAGATCGTTTCGTTGGGGCTGCTGCTCGAGCACCCATGCCCATTGGGTGCGGGCGGACGGTAGGTCGTTGTCGCGGTAGTAGGCTTCCCCGAGGAGTTCGTGGGCCTGGACGTTGTAGGGATCGACCTGGATGGCCTGTTCGAGGCGGAATACGGCTTCGGGAATCATGTCGAGGCGGAGGTAATAGTTGCCGAGTTGAATCAGGGGGGAGACGTCTTTCGGTTGGAGGGCAATGGCCTTTTCCAACTGTTTTACGGCGGATGCGAAATCGGCCTGTTTGGCAAATTCGTTTGCGTAGGCCTGGTAAACATTGCAGAGGTTGCGCAAGATCACCGCGTTGTCCGGCGAGACGGCGCGAGCGGCCTCAAACGCGGCGGCGGCTCTTGGGTAGTCGCCGGCGTTATAGAAATCGACGCCCTGCGAGTTGAGTTCAGCGGGGCCGGAAGCAATGGCCGCCACCGGAATCAGCAGGAAGACCCAAACGTGTTTCAACCTGATCATATTTATGGCTTGCCTGGCAAGAGTGCTACCGCCTCGACCTCGACTTTGATGTCAAACGGCAACCGGCCGGCCTGGATGCAGGTCCGCGCCGGGAAATTTTCGCGGAAGTATTCTTTGTAGACTTCGTTGAACGCGGCAAAGTCGTCCATGTCGGCGAGATAGGCATTAACCTTCAGGACGTGCTCGAGGCTGGAGCCGGCATCTTCGAGGATGGCCTTGAGGTTTGAGAGGGTTTGCCGGGCTTCCTCGCGGAGTGTGCCGCGCCGCAGGCCGGTTCCATCAGGTGCGACGGGGCCCTGGCCGCTGACGAACAGCAGGTTGCCGGCGGCGACGGCGTGCGAGTAGGGTCCTTGAGCCGGAGGGCCGTTGGGCGAGAAGACGCATTTTTTCTCCATAAGCGCACCTCATTTTTCTTTTAACAGAAGTTAGCATTATTGGTGGTGTGGC
>JAPLKX010000256.1 GCA_026387845.1 Candidatus Hydrogenedentota bacterium
GTGGCACCCCATGTTCAACTTCCCCGCATGGGGCAGCGTCAAGACGCCCGTCGGCGCCATTACCGACCGGATCATGGACAGCGACTCGCTTTTTGCAATCGACGCCCCCAACGGCAACGTCCGCTGGACGTACCGCGGCAAATCAATCGCCCACCCCGCCATCGCAATCGGCGACGGGCTCGTGTTCTTGGCCGACTGCGATGTCACGCCTGAACAAAAAACAGCCGCGATTGCCGAGCGGGCCGCACTGGTCGAGAAAGGCGTGTGGGAAAAGGAAAACCAGCCCTATACCGAGGCGGACGCCGATGTCCGCAAGGTCGTCGCGCTCGATTCCGAAACCGGCGAAATCAAATGGCAGCGCATCATCGACCTCACCGGCTGCGGCGGCGACCGGATGGGCCTGGCATCGAGCAACGGCGTCCTGTGTTTCTTTGGCTGTTTCTCGAATCACGATCGCGACCTGTTCAAGATGGGCTCGCTGTCCTGGCGCCGCATCACGGCCCTCAACACAAAAGACGGCGCAGACCTCTGGTCAAAACCGCTCAACTACCTGCGCCGGCCCGTCATCGTCGGCGATACGATCCTGATCGAGCCGCGCGCATGCGACCTGCACACCGGCAACGTCCTCACGCGCAAGCACCCCTTCACCGGCGCGGACACGACATGGGAGTACGTCCGGCCCGGCCATTGCTGTGCCATCACCAGCGCCTGCCCCAACATGTTCTTCCTGCGGGGCTATTTCCTGTGGTACTACGACCTGAAAAAGGACGAGGGCATGATGCCCTACGGCGCCATCCGGCCTGGATGCTGGATCAACGTCATTCCCGCAAACGGGCTCGTCCTGTTCCCTGAAGCCAGCGCGGGCTGCACCTGCTCCTATCCAATCCGGTCTACGGTCGCTCTCAAACCCAAAGCCAAAACCGAGCGCATGTTCCCGTTTATGGTGCAGCACGGCGAGATGACGCCCGTGCGCCACATGGCCATCAATTTCGGCGCGCCCGGCGACCGGCGCGACGAGGCCGGCACCCTCTGGGCCGCATACCCCCACCCGCCCAACAGCCCATTCCAGACGTACGGCCTTAGTTTCGCACTCAACGAGAGCTTCGCCGGCAAGCCCGATTATTTCTCGAGGAGCGCGGAAGGCGCCGGCATCGCCAACACCGACATCCCGTGGGTGTTTTGCTCCGGCTGCCGGGGCATCAGCGGGTTGGAAGTTCCATTGCTCAAGCCCGATCAGGGGCCCGGCACATACACCGTGCGCCTGTATTTCGCCGATACCGAAAACACCGGCCCCGGCCAGAGAGTCTTCTCCGTAAAAATCCAGGATAAAAAAGTCCTCGACGATTTTGATATAATTGCCGAAGCCGGCGCGCCCAATACGGCTGTTATCAAAGAGTTCAAGGGCATCAAGGTCGATACGGGCCTGAAGCTCGAGTTCATACCGCGCAAGGGCGAACTGAACAAGAATCAAGAGCCGGTTGTGAACGGAATCGAAGTCATCCGTGAAGACAGCATCGGCACGGTGGCAAAGCTTGTGGAGTAGTAAAATGCAAAGAAAGAAGTCTTATCGCGGTTTTACATTAATCGAACTGCTGGTGGTCATCGCCATCATCGGCATTCTGGCGGCCATCCTGCTGCCGGCGCTGGCGCGCGCCCGCGAAGCCGCCCGCCGCTCAGCCTGCGCAAACAACCTCAAACAACTCGGCATCGCGTTCAAGATGTACGCCTCCGAGTCCAGAGGCAACAAGTTCCCCCAGCGCCAGGTGTTCAACATCTGGGGCGGGCTGTCCGACACCATGATGTTCAACGGGCCCGCCATGTACCCCGAGTACATGTCCGACCTCACCGTCGTGTGGTGCCCGTCCGTCGCCAGCACCAGCCCACTCGAACGATACGATACCGGTACCCGGATCGGCAGCCGGACCACCGGCAACCAGGACGGCGTCATTGAGCCGCTCGAACTCATCAAGTCGCCCTACAACTACACCGGCTGGATGTTCCTCGATGCCGTCAACTTCCTCGCCGACAAAGTCGGCGCACCCGGCAGCGGCCCCGGCGGGCGGTATGAAATAGCCGATTACGCCGGCACGCCGCTGGGCGAACTCGCCGCCGAAAACGTACTCACCCACGGCGCCGCGTCCGACCAGGATTTCACCGTCTCCGACCAATTCGCCGGCACACAGGCCGGCGGCGGAGATACCATCTACCGGCTTCGCGAAGGCATCGAGCGGTTCGTCATCACCGACATCAACAACCCCGCCGCGTCCGCCGTCGCTCAAAGCGACATACCCGTCATGTGGGACCATCTCACCCCGCAGATCATCGGCTCATGCCATATCCCCGGCGGTATGAATGTGCTCTACATGGACGGCCACGTCACCTTCCACTCCTACCCCAACGCCACACCCTGGATGGTCACCATCGACGGGCCAAGAATCATCGGCCGCTACGACAGACCCTTCGGCGCGTAAGAAAATATGGAGCCAAAAACAGGGACTGACTCGATTTTAGGCCCGCAGGCGGTTTGAAAATCGTGGCTGTCCCTGCTTTTCGCGGCCGAAGTAGCTGCTCGGCTTTTTTCACCAGTTCCTCTGTCCCTGTTTTCGCACAACCCGCTATGGGTCTTATTCGTCCTACGCCGAAACCGCCGGCATTGCCCACGAACAAATAGAAACCATAAAAAAGGCGATGTACATCGTCGTAATCCTCAACATAAAGCCTCCCTCGACAATCTTGGCATCTAACGGTTCTTCCCCCAGCGGCTGTGAAACTAGCGGGCCTTATGATATACCTACAGACCAGCAGTGTCAAGATAGGTGTCAGAGACATATGTGTCAGAGACAAGGAGACAATACGGATTACTGCTAGGCAACTTGAAATCCCGAAGTATACCGTGCCAAACCTTTTTCAGATTCTTCTTCTGAATAAGGCAGCGGTCGCCACCGTATTCGCCCTTGAAAAGCCGGGGAGAATTCATCGGGGCGTTCGTAATTTGTCGTAATAAGCCCCTTGGCCATACTTGCTGAACCAAACGAGCGAAAAAGGCAAGCCGTTAATGGCACAGGACTTGCGAAAGGGCAGAAACGTCTTCTCAGGTTCTTTCAGAAATGGGTGCAAAACGCTGGTCTTCTTACGTGCATGTGACGGCGGGGACATCGGGGCCCACACGGAGGCCAAGTGTCCGATTACCAAGCAGTTCAGACCCGGCTGGTCGGCGGTGGAAAGGAAATGACAGTTGCCAGGCAGCCGGCCATCTACTTCTCGAACGGCGAAAACGGCTTGATAGTTTCGGGGTGCCTTGCTATACTACGTTGTAATAGTGTCCGCGCATAGGTGGCAGTTAGGATTGAACTGAGAAAGAGGACGCAGGCAATGCAAAAACCAATTATGGCTGTGATTTTGTGCGTGATGGCAATGCTTTGTGGAGGATTTGCCAGCCATGCCCAAACCCGTGAAGAGGTCTTAGGTTGGATAAAAGCGGCTGAGAGCAAATTTGACAATGCCGAGGTGGAATTCCAGTTCGGGCAGTATCCGAAGAAAGAAGATGTGGGAAAAGTCGACCCTTTCCCGATGAGAAAGGGCAATGTCCTGATGAAATTCGGGCAGAAATCAAAGTACAAAGCGACAACGTTTGAACGTTCGCCTTGGGATGAGGGGCCAGAAGGTATTCGTTCCGGTTGGTGGAGCGGGTCCTACGACCGCAAGTATGTAAGGACCATAAGCTACTTCGACAAAGACGGTCGCGGTGATTCCCTAAGGAAACCGGCAAGGGGAATGGGAAACATCTTTAAAGAACACTATGGGGATGAATGGTACGCTGAAACCCTCTTTGGAACGTTAGAGTATACGCTGCCTGGTTTTCGAGGTGTTGGATTGTCCCAGTATTTGGAGGAGGCGCCAAAAGAAACCCCGGAGTGGAAAGTAATAGAGGCCGAACCGGGCGGTCTTGTCAAGATCTGGTTCCCGGACCATGACTATACCTACGAGATCGGCTGCGTAGCCGTGCTTGATTTTTCCCGCAGTGGCAACATCGTCGAGTTCCATAAATGGCATTTCTCCCCGGAAGAAGGGGGCGCAATAAACGAGATGGTCGACCTGCAACTTGAGCAGCGGGACGGCTTATGGGTGCCGGCTCATTTTGGGATTAAATACTACGACCCCCGCCAACCCTACCAGGAATGTTCCATGGACTGGAAGCGCGTGAATGCCGAGCTTACGGATGCGGATTTCGTGCTTCAGTTTCCCGAAGGCATGACTGTTAGGCTGGAGAAACCAGATGACGCATCTTCTACACCTGGGAAACAATGGGTTATCTGGTTAGTCGCCGGTGCGGCAGCGTTCATAATCGCTGCTTTCGCACTATTGGTGCGTCGTCTCCGACGGCGAAAAAGCACTTCCTGTTAACCTGCCTACGCCATACATATGGGCCTTGGCATGGTTTGATTCTACTGCTCGTAAAGACGTTTTCATAATTGCGTGTAATGTTACAGTCATACATGCGCCACGTCTGGGGGTAGTCGGTGGGGTTTAACCACGCGCTGGGTTAGTTCCTGTCGAACCGCAGTTTAGCTTTTGAGCCGGGTTCCGCTTTAGCCTCGGAAAGGTTCATGACATGGGTGACTCGCACACACCTATCCATGATTCGGTTTTATCTGTGGAAAATTCGAACAAACTCATTTAGGTTCTGTCTGTTTTGATTGACGCCCCGGCGCCTTCTCCCTATAATCCAACGGCATTAAGTTGGAGTCGTTCATGCAGCTTAATCTCCTTGATTGGGCCGTCATTGTCGCGTACTGCGCCTTTGCATTATGGGTGGGCGTAAGGTTTTCGGGGCGCGCGAGCAGGAACATCAGCGAATACTTCGTCGGCGGCCGTTCGTTCAAATGGTGGCTGGCCGGCACCTCGATAGTCGCCACCACGTTTGCCGCAGACACACCCCTCGTCGTCTCTGGATTCGAGAGGCGCGACGGCATCTACGGCAACTGGCTGTGGTGGAGCGTATTGCTGGGCGGGATGATCACCGTGTTCTTCTTCGCCCGGCTGTGGCGCAGGGCCGGCGTCATCACCGACGTCGAGTTCATCGAACTGCGCTACGAAGGACGGCCCGCAAAACTGCTCCGCGCGTTCCTGGCCGTCTACGGGGGCATCCTCACCAACTGTGTCATCATGGGCTGGGTCATCACGGCCATGATGAAAATCATCGACGTCATGCTCGGGTGGGACAAACTCACCAGCATTGTGGTTTGCATCCTGATCACCGTCGGCTACACCGTACTGTCCGGCTTCTGGGGCGTAGTCGTCACCGATTTCATCCAGTTCATCATCGCCATGCTCGGCTCGATTTCGCTGGCCGGCGTCGTACTGTGGAAAATGGGCGGCCCCGCCGAAATGATCCGGCAAGTCTCAGCCACGGCGGCGTTTGATCCCAAGGTGTTTCATTTGCTGCCCGACTGGCACACCGCCACCAACCTCGCCATTCTCACGCTCGCCGTTCAGCTCACGCTCATGTGGTGGAACACCGGCCAGGGAGGCGGCTACATCGCCCAGCGCCTGTTTTCAACCCCCAGCGAGCGCGACTCCGCCCTCGCCGCGCTCTGGTTCAACTTCGCCCACTACGTCCTGCGCCCCTGGCCGTGGATCATCGTCGGCCTTGCATCGCTCGTCTACATCCCCATTGCGCCCGGCGAAGACCCCGAAGCCGCCTACCCCATGATGATCAAAATGTTCCTGCCCGTGGGCCTGCGCGGCCTCATGGTCGCCTCGCTGCTCGCCGCATTCATGAGCACCATGGACACCCAGCTCAACTGGGGATCATCCTACCTCATCAACGACATCTACAAGCGCTTCATCGTGAAAAAGGCCTCCGTGAATCACTACGTGTCGGCCGCGCGCATTGCCACGCTGCTCCTGTCGGTGCTGGCGGGCATAACCGCCTGGCAGATCGACAGCATCCAGGGCGCTTGGATCTATTTCGGCAAGATCACTGTCGGCGCCGGGATGGTCGGCATGCTGCGATGGTACTGGTGGCGCATCAACCCGTGGTCCGAGATCAGCGCCCTCGTCAGTTCGTTCATCGTGGCCAACGGCGGCTTCTGGCTGCCCTGGTTCAACCGGCTCGGCCTCATCCCCGACCGGTTCATGCCGCGCATCATGTGGGTGTACTCGAGCGAGGCCTACGCCGCGTGTTTCATCGTCATCGTCGTCGTGGCAACCGCTGCATGGCTCATCGCCACCTTCTTCACAAGCCCCGTGTCCGACGCCCACCTCAGCGCCTTCTTCCGCAAAGTGCGCCCCGGCGGATGGTGGGGACATATCGCCCGCGCCAACCCCGACATCATCATTACGCCCGTCCGCAAAAACTGGCTGGGCTGGCTGGCCGGCGTCGCATGCATCTACACCGGCCTGTTCGGCGTGGGCTACCTCTGCCTCGCCCAGCCCCTCCCCGGCGCCGCATTCCTCGCCGTCTCCGCCCTCACCGGCTGGTACATGATACGCGTGGCCGGCGCAGCCGGCGAGCCTTTGCCCGACGATCTGCGCCAAACCGAGCCGGCTGCAGAATCGGGCAGCGCATCACTGTAGGTCCGAATTCCGATTCGGACGCTGGAGTTTGTACATTTTCCTCCTGTCGTGTCCCATTCAGAGATGGGACCTACAAACAACGCGGTGGGGTCGAGCTCCTGCTCGACCGTGGCTCCAACACCATCGCCGCCTCCACCGCCCGCGAGCCTTTGGCCGGCGATCTGCGCCAAAGCGAGCCGGCTGCAGAATCGGGCAGCGCATCACTGTAGGTCCGAATTCCGATTCGGACGCTGGAGTTTGTACATTTTCCTCC
>JAPLKX010000664.1 GCA_026387845.1 Candidatus Hydrogenedentota bacterium
GGTGCCGGTATGGGATGGTGTGAAGGACCTCGAAGTGGCGGATGAGTATGCGCGGAAGCTGATGGGGAGTTGAGGTGACGTGGGCAGAGGGGTCACTGTGGGTGGCACGGGCGTCTCGCCCGTGGGCGCGCCTTAACATGCTTCATGGCCGGGACGGCCATGCCACGATCCGGTTTGATTTAAGGCGGAACGGATGTCAGAATGCGTCCCATGAAAAAAATTGTCCCTCTTGCCGCGGTACTGGCTCTGCTCATCTCCATCGCCGCCTGTTCCAAACCGTTCATCCGCGAGGGCACCGAAGAAAATCTCCGCCGGCTTGTTATGGCCTGCCAGCAGTATTCTGCGGATCATCCCCCCGAAAACTTTTACCCCCAGATTGACTTGACGCTCGGCCGGCTGACTATGGCCGCGGACGCCGCCTACCTGGACCTCATTGAGAACGGCGATGATACCTACATCTACCTCGGCTACGCCGTGTGTACCGGCCAAAATGCGGACCTTTACCTTGACATGTACCGGGATTTCGCCGAAGGCCGGTTTGTGCCTGACAAGGATTACGTCCGGCCCGGAACAGGCCAGACGCTAATGCGCCTGAAAACCAGCGTCGAAATCTACTGCAGCGCCAACACGCTCGATCCCAACGCCAATGCGGAAGCCCCCGCCACGATGCCCTTGATTCTCGAACGCAGAGACCGATACGAGGACAAGCGCGCGCCCGTCGCGTTCTTTGACGGCCATATCGAGTGGCTGGCACCCGGCCAAAACGAGGTGGTGGACCGAATCCACGAACTTCTCCCCCAACTCGACGCTTTTGGCGGATAGTCTCCCCTTACAGGTGCGACGCCCAATACTTCTGGTAGTCCTCCCCCGCCCGCCATTTCCTGAAACATTCCACCACCTTCCCCGCAATGGCCTCAGGGCGCGCCACCGACGTATCCACCACCAGGTCGTAGTTCTCCATGTTGCTCAGGTCCAAGTCGTACAACGCCGCGAACCGTTTCTCCTCGCTTGCCTTCCTCCCCTTTACGGCCTGGTACGCCTCATCGAGAGATGCGTATTTCTCGCTTTTCCGCCGCGTGTCGCCCAGGATCCTCTCGATTCCGACCTTCTCATCCACCTGCAGGTAACACTTGAACGAATACGGGACAAAATGCCACGCCAGCCGCGAATCTATCACGCACCGGTCGTTCTTCCCGGCAAACTCCTGCATCAGCCCATCGATTTCGTAGTCTATCGACGGATCCGTCTCCGCCAGCCGGTTCAGCTCGAGCGTCGTCATGCCTTTCCGCGCAGCCAAAGCACGCTGCAGATCGCCCGTCGAAAAGTACGGAACCCCCAGAAGAGCCGCGACCGCCTTCCCCACCACGCTCTTGCCGCTTCCCAGCGAACCCGTTATCGTGACAATCTCTTTCCCCATTACAAGGAACCCCTCATTCCGACCCCCCGCAGCCTACCACAACCGCCTCCCTTCCCCCAATCCGCGATCCCCAATCCGCGTTTTGCGTTTCGCGTTCGGCCGCGTCATCGTTGACTTCTCCCCCGGCGTTTTACCCGGAACCCCCGCAGCCGGCGAAGCAGACTCGGAACCCGGCGGCCGAATTGAACTTATCCCGGCTATATGGTATCATCTAATGCTTTGAAGGAGAGATCTGCCTTTCCGGGGGATCTCTCAAATTATTGTCACTGGAAGGTTTGGAATGTTTGAGGCCCTGAACAAAAGACTGGAAACTGTCTTCAAGAACATTCGCGGTCAGGGAAAACTGACCGAGAAGAACATGAAAGACAGCCTCCAGGAAATCCGGTTGGCCCTGCTCGAGGCGGACGTCAATTATAAGGTCGTCAAGCAGTTCATCCAGGACGTTCAGGAGGCCGCGGTCGGCCTGAAGGTCATCGAGAGCATCAACCCCGCCCAGATGATCGTCAAGATAGTCCATGACGAACTGGTCAAGGTGATGGGCGAGAAAAATGAGCCCCTCAAGATGGCCGATAACCCGCCTACTATCGTCATGATGGTGGGCCTGCAAGGCCAGGGCAAAACCACCACGGCCGG
This sequence comes from Candidatus Hydrogenedentota bacterium, assembly GCA_026387845.1. GTDB lineage: Bacteria > Hydrogenedentota > Hydrogenedentia > Hydrogenedentales > SLHB01 > JAPLKX01. The sequence continues at coordinate 2,051 of JAPLKX010000664.1, forward strand.
CAAGCTGGCCCTCATGCTCAAACACAAAGGCCACAAACCGCTGCTGGTCGGCGCAGACGTGTACCGGCCCGCCGCGATAAGGCAACTCGAAGTGGTCGCAAAACAGGCCGGCGCCGAATTCTTCAGCCTTGGCGAAAATGCCAACCCCATCGACATCTGCGTGATGTCCCGCGGCGAGGCCCAGATGCGCAACTGCGACGTCATCATCCTCGATACGGCCGGCCGGCTCCACGTCGACGCCGAGATGATGGGCGAGGTAAGACAGATCCATTCGGCCGTCAAACCGACCGAAATCCTGTTTGTAGCCAACGCGATGCAGGGCCAGGACGCCGTGAACAGTGCCAAAGAATTCCATGCGGCGCTCCCGCTTACCGGCGTGATCCTCACGCAGATGGACGGCGATGCGAGGGGTGGCGCGGCGCTCAGCCTGATCAACGTCACGGGCTGCCCGATAAAATTCGTCGGTACCGGCGAACGCATCGATGCGCTCGATGCGTTCCACCCGCGCCGGATGGCCGACCAGATTCTCGGGATGGGCGACGTGGTCTCGCTGGTCGAGAAGGCGCAGCAGGTCGTCGACCGTGAACAGGCGCAAAAGTTCCAGGAAAAAATCCGCAAGGCCAATTGGGACCTCGAGGACTTCCTCGAGCAGATCCAGCAGGTCAAGAAGATGGGCCCGCTGTGCGACCTGATGAAGAAAATCCCCGGGTTCAGCAAGATGATTCCCAAGGACATGGATTTCGACGAGGACGAGTTGAAGTACACGGAAGCGATCGTCCGGTCCATGACGCCCCACGAGCGCCGTAACCCCAAGATCATCAACGGCAGCCGGCGGCGCAGAATCGCCCAAGGCAGCGGCACCACGATTCAAGATATCAACCATCTGCTCAAAGACTTTGACAAGATGCGCAAAATGTTCAAAAACTTCCCCAAAGGCCCCAAAGGCTCCGGGGGCAGGCCGCATTTACCACTCGCTTGACGAAGAAAGGGAAGAAATGGCAACAGTAATCCGGTTGAAACGCGGCGGGCGCACTCACGCCCCTTGTTACCGCGTGGTGGTGATGGATTCGAGAAGCCGCGCACTGGGCCGTGAGATTGACATCCTCGGCTATTACCATCCCTGCGCAAAACCCGCGCCCGTTATCGAAGTCGACAAACAAAAGGCGCTGGATTGGCTGGCAAAAGGCGCTCGGGCCACCGACACGGTGCGCAGCATCTTCTCGACGAAGGGAATTGGCGCGCCCGTACGCGTTGCCGGTTCGACGAAAAAGGCTGAAGACGTGGCGGACGCCACACCCGACGCCGCGGCGGCGGAGTAGTTGCGCGCGGGTACGCGCGGAGTCGATGCGCCGTGACCACGGGTGGAGTCCACAACCCAGGCATTGGAATCATATACGGTGAAAGAACTAGTCGAGCTGATAGCGAAAAAGCTGGTCGAGCATCCCGAAGACGTACAGGTGCGCGTTATCGACGGCGAAGAGGGACAGGTCATCGAACTGCGGGTCCATCCCGACGACATGGGCCGCGTGATCGGCAAGGCGGGCCGAACCGCCAAGGCCATCCGCACCCTGCTGCACAGCGCCGCGTCCAAACAAAACGTGCGCGTCAACCTGCAGATCGTCGAGTAAGCCCCCGGGCGGCATGACTGCGCGGCGGACCGACATAGGCGTAGTCCGGTCGGTCAGCCCGGCGCGGCGCGAAATCCGCGTGACGCCGCTGGCCGGCGCGGAACACCTGTTCGACAGGCTGGGGCTCGTGGAAGTCGTGCTGGCCGATAAGGTGGTGTTGCGGTGCCGGATCCAGGAGGTCCGGGACGAGACCGGGTGCAAGATTCTCACCCTGACCCCGGGTGTGCCGCGGGAAACCGTGGCGCGGATGAAAGGTGCGAGACTAGTGGCGGCGGCGGAACCGGCGGCGGCGGAGGCAACCTACCAATTTGAAGATTTGGACGGCCTGACCGTGCTGGACAAGACCGGCTCGGTAATTGGCACCGTCACCAGCCTGTACTCGGCCGGCGGCAACGATGCCATCGAGATTACCCGGCCCGGCGGCGGCACGATATTGCTGCCCGCGGTCGACCAGGTGATTGCGGCCGTGAACGTGGATCGCGGCGAGATGGTCGTGAACGACATCGCGCCCTATGCAGTTGAAGAAGATTAGAACCGATGCGGATCGATATCTTGACGATATTTCCGGAGATCCTCGAAGGCCCGCTCGAGGCCAGCCTGCTCGGAAAGGCCATCAAGGACGGGCTCCTGGATGTCGAGGTGACCGATATCCGCGACTTTTCTGCCGACCGGCACCGGTCCGTTGACGACGCCCCGTATGGCGGCGGAGCCGGCATGGTGATGCAGTGCGAGCCCTTGTTCGGCGCAGTCGAAAGCTTGCGCGGCAAGAACTCGCTCGAACGGGTCATCCTGTTGTCGCCGCGCGGCCGGCGGCTCGACCAGGCGATCGTCCGCGAACTGGCGCAGGCGCCCGACATGGCGCTGATCTGCGGCCGGTACGAAGGCGTCGACGAACGGGTCAGGACGGCCCTGTGTACCGATGAGATATCGATCGGCGACTACGTGTTGAGCGGCGGAGAGCTTCCGGCGCTGGTGTTGGTTGAGGCGGTGAGCCGGATGTTGCCGGGCGTCGTGGGCAAGTGGGAATCGGTCGAGACCGATTCGTTCTATGCCGTCGGAGACGCTGAAGGGTGCGGCATCCTTGGGCCGCCGCAATACACGCGGCCCGCGGAGTTCCGAGGGCTGCCCGTGCCGGACGTGCTGATGAGTGGCAATCACGCGGCCATCCGCCGCTGGAGACGTAAGGAATCGTTGCGCATTACGCGCAGCAACAGGCCCGACCTGCTGGCGGCCTGCACATCAGTAGAAGACCAGAGGCTTCTCGCCGAAATCGAGCGCGAAGAGGCTGAACGTGAAAGGGAGAATACACCGTGAACGCAGTGGAGAATTACAGCAACGCCCAGCGGAAGGCCGGCGACCAGATCCCAAAGTTTAATGTGGGAGACACGGTCCGCGTCCATTTCCGCATTGTCGAAGGCGAGAAAGAGCGCATCCAGGTCTTCGAAGGCGTCGTCATCGCGCGAAAAGGCAGCGAAAGCGCCAACGCCACGTTTACCGTGCGTCGCGTGTCGTTCAACGAGGGGATCGAGCGCGTGTTCCCGCTCCATTCGCCCCGCGTCGAAAAGGTCCTGGTCACCCGCGAAGGCAGCGTGCGCCGGGCCAAGCTGTATTACCTCCGCGAAAGGTCCGGCAAGGCCGCGCGCGTCAAAGCCAAAGGCCGTTCCGCGATCGCCAAAGACGCCGCACAAGCCGGCGAGACTCCACAAGAGTAACCGCTCGCGACCGTATTGTTTTGTTGGGACGCCCCCCGGCCGTGCTTCTCAGTGCCGCGCTTCTCAGTGCCGCACTTCTCAGTGCCGCACTTTAGTGCGCCGTTGTAGAGGGTGTCCCGTTTTTTCTTCCTCCGATCCGTCTGATCCGTCCGATCGGTCCGATCCATCCTGACTTCTGACTTCCAAGATCCATCCCCCTTGCATTCATGCTATGATGAGTTGACAACCAATCGCGGGAAAGCGCAATGGCCGGAAAGTCGATAGACGAACTGAGAGCCCTCATAGCGTGTGGCCCGCCGTATTCTGAAGACCTGCTCGAGATGCTCCAGTCGGATCCCCGCGCCGGTGTCCGCGCCCTGTACGTTTCGTACCTCAGGGCGCAAACCAGGGCCCGGCTCGAACAAGGCCGGCTCGCCGGGATGATGCGATTCGAGCGCGAAGCCGCGGAAGGCGGGTTTAAACGCATAGCCGGCGTCGACGAAGCCGGGAGGGGCCCTCTGGCCGGGCCGATAGTCGCGGCGGCGGTCGTGCTCGGGTGCCAGGTGGCCAAGCTGAACGATTCAAAACTACTCACGCCGGAACTGCGCGAGGAGATTTATAAAGTGCTGGCCACAGGGCCGCACGCGATCGGCGTCGCCGTTATCGAAGCCGACTTTATCGACCGCGAGGGAATCCAATGCGCCAACTATGCGGCGATGGCCCAGGCCGTCGATAAGATCGAGCCGGCGCCCGATTTCCTGCTCGTGGACGGGTTTCGAATCCACGGCTGTACGTTCCCGCAGAAACCGCTCATCAAGGGCGACCGCCGTTCTGCATCGATCGCCGCGGCAAGCATTATGGCAAAAGTCACCCGAGATCGTATCATGGACGAGTACGAACAGTTGTATCCCGGCTACGGGTTCGCCGAAAATAAAGGATACGCCACCAAAGAGCATGTCGAAGCGCTCGAGTGCCTGGGCCCGTGCCCCATACACCGTAGAAGCTTCTCACCAGTGCGCCCTTCGGCCACTACCGGAATGTTGTTTGATGATGTTTAAGCGCCTTGTCACTGTTTTGTGTGCACTCTTGGCCGCGGCCATGATTTTCTCCTGTGCCCGTCACCGGCCCAGGCTCGAAAATCCAATCACCCGGCTTGACCCGCCCGGCAAGAACCGCCAGCGCGCCGAAGCCTTCTCCCATTTCCTCGCCGCCACCATGCTCGAACGCAGGGGCGCCATGGACCAGGCCATCGCCGAAATGCGGGCCGCCGCCGACCTCCAGCCCGACTCGTCTTCGCTGACGTTGCGCCTGATCCGCGCCTATGTCCGCAACCAGGACTACGACAACGCACGCGCCATGGCCGAACGCGCCATTAAGCAAATCCCCAACAACGCCAACCTCTGGATCGTCCTCGGCGAAATCTACCACCAGCTCAACGATTACGATAAAGCCGTCGAAGCGTTTCAAAAAGCCATCGAGGTCGACCCCGAAAACGTCCTCGGGTACGGGGCGCTGGTGTCGGTCCAGGAAAAGACCAACGATCTCGTCGCAGCGCTCGACATCTACCAGCGGCTCGCACAGATGACGCCGGAGTCTGCCGGGGTCCAGTTTCAGCTTGGCCTTTGCCTGGTGCGAATCAACGACAACGAGAATGCGCTCCCCATCCTCGAACGGGCGCTCGAACTCAATCCAAACCTGATCCGCGCCCATTACCTCATCGGCGCGATCCATCTCGAGAGCGGCGCCAACGAGGAAGCCGTCGACCACCTCCAGCAGTACATCGAGCAATCCGACCAGCCCGATGCCGAGCAGGCGCGCGAACAGCTTGCCGCCGCGTTCGCCCGGATGGGCCGGTACGACGAAAGCCTCGCCCAGTTGGACCAGATCATCGGATCCCCCGCCGCGCTAAGCCGCCACCACCTCGAACGGATGTACGTCCTGCTGCGGGCAGGCAAGGCGCCTGCGGCGCTCGAAGTCGTCCCGCCCGACGATACGCCCATAATGGGCGCGTTTTTCCGCGCGCTCGCCCGAAAAAAAATAGGCGAACCCTATCAGGCCGCGTTCGCAGCGCTGGATACCACCGACGGCAACGTCGACGAAGAAACCAGCTCATTCCTCAACGAGTTGCTCTACCTGTTCAGCGACAACGACGCCGGCAAGTTTCTCGTCGGCGAACTGACCGCACTGCGTGACGAGGGCGTCCGGTCCAACGTCGTCGACATGCTCCTGGCGCGGACGCTGATGAACCTCGAACGGTACCAGGAGGCCATACCCGTCCTCGATGGCGTACTCGAACACGACGGGCCGCAGCACGCCGCACATTTCGACCTCGCCACCTGTTACGAACTGACCGAGAATGTCGCCGAAGCCGAAAAACACCTCAAGGCCTGCCTCGAACTCAAGCCCGACGACCCCGAAATCATGAATTTCCTCGGATATATGTACGCCGTCAATAAGATGAAACTCGACGAGGCCGAAAAACTCCTCACCCGGGCGCTCGAACTCGACCCCGACAACGGCTACTACCTCGACAGCCTCGGCTGGATCTACTACCAGATGGGCAACGCCGACAAAGCGCTCGAATTCCTCAAAAAAGCCGTGCTCGCCGCCGAATCCGACGACGCAGAACTCCGCGACCACCTCGGCGACATCTACCTACTCAAAGGCGACACCCAAAAAGCCCTAGCCGAATGGCGCAGAGCCAACCGCCTCAACCCCAAACTCGAAGGCGTCAAAGAAAAAATCGACCAGCACGACAAGTAAACCCAGCCCGGCTTGCCACGGCGTAGCGGCCCCAGCCGCGAAGCCGGGTCCGTGTCCGTCCGTGCAACCCTGTATAATGGATACGGGCGTTGAGGTTGCAGAAAATGAAGAAGAAAAGACCCAGTCCCGAGCAGGTCCTTGCCAATATACGGCGCGATCAAGAGCTTCGGGCACAAACCTATCGAGGCCAGGCGCTGAAAATCCTCCCGCACGTCTGCGGGCGGTGCGGCCGGGAGTTCTCAGGCAAGCGGCTCAGTGAACTCACCGTTCATCACAAAGACGGCAATCACATGAACAACCCGCCCGACGGCAGCAACTGGGAGTTGTTGTGCCTGTACTGCCACGACGATCAGCACGAGACGCGCGGAAGCTCCGGCTATTACGAAGGGGCCGGCCTGGCGTACTCCGACCAGGAATCGGACTCGGGCTTCCGCCCGTTCGAGAACCTCAAGAACCTGCTGAAACCCAAAGACGACCAATCCGATCCAGACAATGCAGGTTGAGCCAGTCGCGAGTCCATAATTCGTAGTCTGCTCTGAAGATTGCTCCATGTCCTAATCCAACGCAGAGGCGCAGAGATCGCAGAGTTACGCAGAGAAAGAAATCAATTTCAAGGCGTCAACCTGTAACAGACTGAAGTTCTAGACCGAAGTTCCAGAGGCTGACTTGAT
>JAPLKX010000293.1 GCA_026387845.1 Candidatus Hydrogenedentota bacterium
CTCGCCTGCACATGGCATTTTTTCGCGTCTATCTGGCTCCAAACCGTTGCCCAAGGTCGCAAAAAACAACGTACACGTGGTGCAGGCGAGACGCCCGCACCACAATACACCCCAACTTCCATGGGTTTTGAGACAGGTTCGAAGCGGTCGCTCGCCATAGTCAACGCATTTAAAGCATGTACCTGGTGGCGCCGGCTGCGGCGTCGAACAGAACAAGGGGGCGGCCGGAAGGTCGACCGCCCCCGGTGCGGGCACGTGGTTCCCATCAGGCGCGAGCGCCCGTTTATGGTTCGCGAGTGGCTGGTGCGTGTTGTCCGCGCGTTACTGTCAGGTTCTTATCAGCCGCCGAGCAGTTGCAGCGCCGTCTGCGGGATGATGTTGGCCTGGGCCAGGACGGACGTGCCGGCGCTGACCAGGATCTGGTTGCGCGTGAACGAGATGGTTTCCTTGGCGATATCGGCGTCGCGGATCACGCTCTCCGACGCGCTCGAGTTCTCTTCCTGGATGGCCAGGGTCCGGATGGTGAACTCGAGCCGGTTCTGCATGGCGCCGAACAGGCTCCGCAACGTGCTCACCGACCTTAGCGCGGTATCCACCGTGCTGATGGCGGAGACGGCGCCGACGTACGAGGACACTTGCAGCGAGTTGACGCCCAAGTCGTTCGTCTTGGCGCCCGCCACCGAGATAATAAGCGTCTGGCTGGTTTGCGCCCCGGCCTGGAGCGTTATGGTTTGTGCGGCGCTCAGTACGCGTATCCCGTTGAACTCGGTGTCCAGCGCGATGTCGTCGATCTGCTGGAGCAACTGGGTGACCTCGGCGTTGAGCGCGGCCCGGTTCGAGTCGCTTTGCGTGCCGTTGGCCGCCTGGATGGCGAGTTCGCGCATACGCTGGAGCGCGTTGGTGGTTTCGGCGAGCGCGCCTTCAGCGGTCTGGACGAGGCTGATCCCGTCCTGAGAGTTTCGTTGGGCGACGATGGTGCCCCGGACCTGCGACTGCAATGCCTCGGCAATCGCCAGCCCCGCCGCGTCGTCCGCCGCACGGTTGATGCGCAGACCGCTGGACAGGCGTTCGAGGCTTTTATTGAGGTCCAGGGTGCTTGCCCGCAAGATCCGGCTGGCGTTGATCGCGGCCACATTGGTGTTAATTCTCAAACCCATGATGTTTCCTCCGTGATTGTGTACCTTTGCATCCGTGCATCGGTTGTGCAGCCCCGGCAATGGCAAGCTCCGGGGCCGCATTTCAGGTATCGGCAGGCGGGCCGGGATCTTTAGCGATTGTGGCAATGCCCCGCCAAAAGTATTAAAGTATGAGCCGCGCGCGGCGCCGGCCGGAAAAGTCGTCCCGGGGGGCGACCGGCCGCCGCCGGCCTCGACCGGCGTAAGGAGACTCGTTGCATGCCCAGAACCGTCACGTTTACCGTCGTCCCTAAACTGCCGCCCCGCCTCCAACCCCTGATGGACATCGCCAACAACATCTGGTGGTGCTGGGATCCCGGCGCTGTCGGGCTGTTCTTCCGAATCGACCGCGACCTGTGGACCGATACCAACCAAAACCCAAAACAATTGCTCGGCGCCGTCAGCCAGGCCAGGCTCGAAGTACTCGCAAAAGACGACAGTTTCCTCAATCACATGGACGACGTGGTGCGGCGGCTGAAGACCTACATCGAATCCGGCACATGGAAGGAAAAAAACCCGAGCGCGCCGGAAGAGTTTGGCGTGGCGTATCTGTCTGCGGAATTCGGACTTCAGGAATCGATCTCGATTTATTCGGGGGGTCTGGGTGTACTTGCGGGGGATCATCTCAAGTCATCGAGCGACCTGGGGATTCCGCTGGTTGGGATAGGGCTGTTGTACCGGGAAGGGTATTTTCACCAGTACCTGAACGCGGACGGGTGGCAGCAGGAACTTTACCCCCACAATGATTTCTACAACATGATGATCGACGTGGTTCACGACGACGAGGGCAATCCCGTCATCATTGACGTGGAATACCCGGATCGCGTCGTCAAAGCCAGGGTCTGGCGGTGCCGGGTGGGCCGGGTCCCGTTGTACCTGCTGGATTGCGACATCGATCAGAACATCCCCGAAGACCGCGAGATCACCGCGCGCCTGTATCAGGGCGACCGGGACATGCGGATTCGCCAGGAAATCATGCTGGGGGTGGGCGGCGTAAAAATCATGCGCACCCTGAACCTCAAGCCGACCACGTATCACATGAACGAGGGCCACTCGGCGTTCATGACGCTGCAGCGCGTCAAAGAACTCATGGCCCGGGATGCGTTGAATTTTTGGGAGTCGGTGGACGCGGTCAGGGCCGGCAGCGTGTTCACCACGCACACCCCGGTGCCCGCCGGAAACGATATGTTCGTGCCCGAATTGATCACCCGTTACTTCACCAAGTACTGCAGCGAAGTCGGCATCAGCCTCGATCAACTCCTGGCGCTGGGCCGGCAGAACCCGTTTGACGCCCGCGAACCGTTCTGCATGACGGTGCTGGCGCTCAAGCTGTCTTCGTTCTCGAACGGTGTCAGCGAACTGCACGGGGTAGTGGCCCGGGCGATGTGGGAGCGCACGTGGGACGGCGTGCCGATCCACGAGATCCCCGTCACCTCGATCACCAACGGAATCCATATCCCGTTCTGGATTTCACACGACCTCGCCGGCCTGTACGACCTTGCCAAAATCCTGGTCGACGAGAAGATGCCGGTTCAGTTCATCATCGCCGGAAAAGCCCACCCCCAGGATACCCAGGCCAAGGAACTGATCCGGCGCATTATCCATTACGCCCGCCAACCCGAAGTGCGCAGCCGGGTCGTCTTCGTCGAAGACTACGATATCAACGTCGCCCGCTACATGGTGCAGGGCGTCGACTGCTGGCTCAACACCCCGCGAAGACCCATGGAAGCCAGCGGCACCAGCGGCATGAAAGCCGCCTCAAACGGCGCCCTCAACATCAGCGTCGTGGACGGGTGGTGGGGCGAAGCGGAGATCCTGGGCGAAAACGGATGGAGCATCGGCCGCGGCGAGTCCTATACGGATCCCAACGAACAGGATCAGGTCGAGAGCGAGGCCCTCTACGAGATCCTCGAGAAGGAAGTCGTGCCCATGTTCTATGACCGAGGCAGAGACGGCCTGCCGCGCGACTGGATCCACATGATGAAAACCGCCATCCGCACCATCTGTCCCGTCTTCAACACCAACCGGATGGTGCAAGAGTACGCCAACCGGTTCTATATCCCTGCCGCGATACGCAGGGCAACGTTGCGCGCAGACGACCGCAAAAGATCCAAGGAACTCACGGCGTGGAAACAGCGCGTCCAAGGCATCTGGAGCAACGTCCGTTTTACCAATGTCGAGTCGGGACAAACCGAAAACCTTTTCTTTGGCTCGATCCTCGAGGTCACCGCGGACCTGTACCTCGATACGCTCAAACCCGAAGACGTCGACGCCGAAATCTACTACGGCGATCTCGACTCGCTCGGCCGAATCCCAAAAGGCAAGACGGTCCCCATGGAATGCATCCAGACGCTCGAAAACAACGTGTACCGGTTCCGCGGCGGCGTCCCCTGCCTCAAGACGGGCCAACAAGGCCTCATGGTCAGAGCCATCCCCAGCCACCGGGACCTCGCCACAAAACACGAAATGGCGCTCATCACGTGGGCGTAGCGGCCCGCTTCGCTCTCATATCAGGTGCGGTCAGTAATGGGTGCTGCACCTGGCGCACGCGCGTGTCGTAGCGCCTCCGATCTTGTTTGTTTTCAATCCCGAAGGGATGCAGGTGCCGTAGCCGGGGGTGCGGGAGCGCGAGCTTGCGAGCGCGACCAAACCCCCGGAGGAAGCTTCGCTCAACTACCACATAACATTCAGCACAAAAGAACGCCGTCCCTTGCTCACGCCTGAGTTGAGATCCAGGACCTACAACTATATCGCGGGGATGACCCGCTCGATGGGCGGCATTCCCGTTGAGATCAACGGACAACCGGACCACCTCCATCTTCTGATTCGATGGAAACCCGACGAGTCGGTTTCGGATCTCGTCAAAACCATCAAGAGCAAGTCGTCCGGGTGGATCAACAGAGAAAAGCTCCTCAGTTGTAGGTTCTATTGGCAAGAAGGGTTTGGCGCCTTCAGTGTCAGCCATTCACAAATTGGCGCCGTCCGAAGGTATATTCAGAAGCAGGAAGAGCACCACAAGAAGCGGTCGTTTCAGGACGAGTTTCGGCGTCTTTTGGATGCGTGCGGGATCGAGTACGACGAGAGGTATATCTGGCTGTGATGGTCCTGCGCCCCTTGCGGGGCTGA
>JAPLKX010000428.1 GCA_026387845.1 Candidatus Hydrogenedentota bacterium
GGGTATTCAACGAGATCTCCGCCGTGGTCCGCCAACTCGAACAGGGTCTGCCGCGAATGAGCGCGGACAGGGCCGGACTGCGCAGCCTTACGGCTTGGCCTTGGATTATTAGTCTCAACTTGAACGCGAATTAGAATAAGACAGGGTGGCGCACTCAAGGATTTTGGGGTCTGGCCGATAGACTGGGTAAGGAAACCATGGAGGGTTTCCGCCCGAGACAATGAGCCAGGGATGGCGCTTATGCGAATCGAAGCGGTCAGAAGCATACGGGTAGAGAATTGGGGCAATACAGGTCCGGCTCGTATTGCCCCACTGCCTAATCCGGGTGTCTCTTCGAGCGCGGCGGCAACCGTTCAAACCGTTCCGGCGACGCCGCTACCCTACCTCGAGGCGTTTGCGCTTCCCGAAGTCGATGCGCCCGACGTGGACGTGCAAGGGTTCTTGTCGATGACGGCGACGCTGCTCAAGCGGATGGATCAGATTCAACTCTGGCAGAAGCCCCCCGCCCAACCCGAGTCCGTGGACATGTCCGCGTGACGTTTTCTTGATTTGCCTTTCCTTGACTCGGCGCCTCTCCGCTTAATAAGATCAAATCCTGGAAGTACGCACGTCCCACTAACCGTTCCCGGAGTAACCATGCTCGAAATCAGAGGTTTCAGGGGATTCCGTTTCGATCTCGAAACCGTCGGGTCGCTCGACTCGGTGATTACGCCGCCGTACGACGTGATTTCGCCCGAGCAGCGCCAGACGCTCGCCGGCAGAAGCCCGTTCAGCATGGCCCACCTGATTCTTCCACAGGATGAACCGGAATCCGGCCTGGATCGGTACCAGGCCGCAGGCCGGCGTCTGGAGGCGTGGATAACGGGGGGGGTGCTGCGCCAGGATTCCCGGGAGTCGCTCTACCTGTTGCGTCAAACGTTTCGCGACGAACGCGGCGAGGAACGAGTCCGTCGGGGTTTTCTGGGCGTGGCACGGATTCCCGAGCCGGGGGAGCGGCTGATTCTCGGCCACGAACGTACCTTCGAGAGCACGGTGGATGATCGGCTGCGCCTGACACGGTCTACCCGCGCCAATCTCGGGCCCGTGTTTGCCCTGTACGCCGACCCGGAAGGGCGGATGGGCCGCGTCCTGGGCCAGGCAGACCAACGCCCGCCGGAACTCACCGCCCAAACGATTGACGGCGTGAAACAGGAAGTATGGCGGGTCGACGCCGACCCGTTTGTAACGGAGTTTTTCAAGAACAAGCGGCTGTACGTCGCCGACGGCCACCACCGCTACAGGACCGCGTGCGTGTACCGCGACCAGATGCGGGCGGCCAGGAGCGGGGACGGCCCACACCCGTATGACTACGTTATGATGGGGTTTGTGTCGTTGAACGATCCGGGCCTGATTATTCATCCCACGCACCGGCTGCTGGCAATGCCGGAAGGGTTCGACCCAGCCGAGTTTTTCAAAAAGCTTGACCGGTGGTTCGAGGTCGAACCGGTGGACGGGGCGCTCGAGCGGCAGGTCGAGCAGGCGACGAAGTGCGTTATCGGCGTGGCGTTTTACGGCGGGGGCGAGTTCTTGCTGCGGCTGCGGAAAGATGCCCGGCAGGACCTGCTTGGCGGCGTGCGGAGCCCGGCATGGCGCGCGCTCGATGTGGCGGTGCTTCACGCGGGCATCGTCGAGCGGGCTATCGGCCCGGGCGACGAACTCACCTTTACGTACGAGCGAGACGGCGGGGAAGCGGTACGGCTGGTGCGGGAGGGGAAGTTCGGGATTGCGTTCATCATGAAAGCCGCCACGGCGGATCAGATCCGGGCGTGCGCCGAAGCCGGCGAAAGCATGCCCCACAAATCAACTTACTTTTTCCCGAAGCTGCCTACGGGCGCGGCTATTCACAGGCTGATATAGGACTGATCCGACCGATCCGACCGATCCGTCCTATTCTCGCCGCAGCCCGGCGTGGTATTCCTGCAGGGACTGGACGCTGAGGGGATGTTCGCGCATGGCCCGGATGGCTTGCACGGCGGCCTTTGCGGCGGCGACGGTCGTCATGATGGGGAGTCCGCGCTCGATGGCGGTGCGGCGGATAGCGGTTTCGTCGGCCTTGGCGTCGATGCCCAACGGCGTATTAATAATCCAGTCGACCTCGCCGTTGATCATCCGATCGACCACGTTGGGCCGGCCTTCGCCAACCTTATAGAGCATGGCCGCTTCAATTCCGTGTGACCGCAGGGCTTCGGCGGTGCCTTTGGTAGCCACGAGCTTGAACCCCAGCGCGGCCAGGTCTTTTCCCAACTGTTCGGCATGCGGTTTGTCTCGGTCGTTGAGGCTTAGGAACACGGTGCCTTCGAGCGGCACTCGGTTGCCCGCGGCGATCTGGCTTTTGGCGAACGCGAGGCCCATGTTTTTGTCGATGCCCATGACCTCGCCGGTGCTTCGCATCTCGGGGCCGAGCAGGATGTCCACGCCGGGAAACTTGATGAACGGCAGGACCACCTCTTTCGCCGAGACGTAGGTGGGTTTCGGGTCTTCGGTGACGCCCAGTTCGCGAAGCGTTTTGCCGGCCATGACTCTGGCCGCGATTTTCGCCAGCGGCAGCCCCGTGGCTTTGCTGACAAACGGGACGGTGCGCGACGCCCGCGGGTTGACCTCGAGCAGGTAGATGTCGTGGTCCTGGATCGCGTACTGGATGTTCATCAGGCCGATTACGTTGAGTTCGCGCGCCAGCGCCCGCGTCTGTTCTTTAATGCGCTCGACCAGGGACTCGTCGAGGTCGTACGGCGGCAGGATACAGGCGCTGTCACCGCTGTGGATGCCGGCTTCTTCGATGTGCTGCATTACGCCGGCCACGATAACGTCGCGGCCGTCACAGAGTGCGTCGACGTCCATTTCGATGGCCGCCTCGAGGAACCGGTCGATGAGGATGGGCCGCTCGGGGGATGCGTCGACCGCCATGGCCATGTACCGGTCGAGCGATCGTTCGTCGTAGACAATCTCCATGGCCCGGCCCCCCAGCACGAATGACGGGCGGACCACCACGGGATAGCCGATCCGGGCCGCTACGACCCGCGCTTCCTCGACCGACGTCGCCGTGTCGTTCTCCGGCTGAAGCAAGCCCAGCTTCTGCACCAGTTCACGGAACCGTTTGCGGTCTTCGGCCCGGTCGATGCTGTCGGGCGATGTGCCGATGATGGGCGCCCCCGCGTTTTCGAGCGCCTTGGCGAGGTTGAGCGGCGTCTGGCCGCCGAACTGTACGATGACGCCCTTGGGCTTCTCGCGCTCGATGATGTTCATGACGTCTTCAAAAGTGACGGGTTCGAAATACAGCCGGTCCGAAGTGTCGTAATCGGTCGAGACCGTTTCGGGGTTGCTGTTGACCATGATGGTTTCATACCCGTCTTCGGACAGGGCGAACACGGCGTGAACGCAACAATAATCGAACTCGATGCCTTGCCCGATCCGGTTTGGCCCGCCGCCCAGGATCATGATTTTCTCTTTGTCCGTGGGCCGCACCTCATCCTCATCGCCGTAGGTCGAGTAATAATAGGGCGTGTAGGCTTCGAACTCGGCGGCGCACGTGTCCACGAGCCGGTAGGTCGGGATCACGCCGTGCTTTTTGCGCAATGCCCGGACCTCGAGCGGGTCCAGGTTCCAAATCCGGCCCAGTTGGATGTCAGAGAAACCGAATTGTTTGGCTCTTTTCAGGACTTCCCTATCGTCGGGGTCAGATTTGGCCAGCGAACGCTCCTCCAGCACCAAGTCCCGGATGTTGTCGAGGAACCACGGGTCGATCGCTGTCGCCTCGTGCACTTCCTCGACGGTCGCGCCCGCCCGGAACGCCTGCGCCACCTGCAAGACGCGCTCTGGCCGCGGCTCCCGCATCGCCCGAAGCAGCGCCTCTTTCTCGTCGGGGCCGAAGGGGTCGGAGGAGGTGAGCGGTTTGTCTTTGCCGTCGGCGCCAAGGCCGTGCCGCGAGATTTCGAGGCCGCGGATCGCCTTCTGCAGCGACTCTTTAAACGTCCGGCCTATGCTCATGGTTTCGCCGACGCTTTTCATCTGGACGGTGAGGTTGGAATCGGCGCCGCGGAATTTCTCGAACGCCCAGCGGGGCATTTTCGTCACGCAATAATCGATGGTGGGCTCGAACGATGCGGGCGTCTCGCGTGTGATGTCGTTGGGGATCTCGTCGAGGCTGTAGCCCACTGCCAGTTTCGCGGCGATCTTGGCGATCGGGAAGCCGGTCGCTTTGGAAGCCAGCGCGGAGCTTCTCGACACGCGCGGGTTCATCTCGATGACGACCATCCGGCCGGTCCCGGGGTGTACGGCGAATTGGATGTTGGACCCGCCGGTGTCGACGCCAATCTCCCTGATGATGGCGATGGCGGCGTCGCGCATCACTTGGTATTCCTTGTCGGTCAACGTTTGCGCCGGCGCGACCGTGATGCTGTCGCCGGTGTGGACGCCCATGGGATCGAAATTCTCGATCGAGCAGATGATGACGACGTTGTCGTGCATGTCGCGCATCACCTCGAGCTCGTATTCTTTCCAGCCGATCACGGATTCTTCGATTAGGACTTCGCTGACAGGGCTGGCCGACAGCCCGTGCTGGACGACCGCGTCGTATTCGTCGCGGTTGAACGAGACGCCCGCGCCGGTCCCGCCAAGCGTGAACGCGGGCCGGATGATGGCGCTGTAGTTGAGTTCGGCGCCAAACGCCCGCGCCTCCTCGACGGTGTGGACGACGAGGCTGCGCGGCACCTCGAGGCCGATCCGGAGCATCGCGTCCTTGAACTGGCCGCGGTCTTCGGCTTTCTTGATGGCCGGCAACTTTGCGCCGATCAACTCGCAGCCGTACTTCTCGAGGACGCCGGCTTCGGCGAGGGCCACCGCCAGGTTGAGGCCGGTCTGGCCGCCCACGGTGGGAAGAAGCGCGTCGGGCCGCTCGCGGTCGATCACCCGTTCGAGGACCTCGACGGTCAGCGGCTCGATATAGGTTCGGTCGGCCGTTTCGGGGTCGGTCATGATGGTGGCCGGATTGCTGTTGATGAGGACGACCTCGTACCCCTCTTCCCGAAGCGCCTTGCACGCCTGCGTGCCCGAATAATCAAACTCGCACGCCTGCCCGATCACAATCGGCCCCGAGCCTATCAGCATGATTTTCCGGATATCAGTCCGCTTGGGCATACTGCTCCTGATGTACCGCTAGCCGTCAACTTCCAGTACCAAAAAATCTCGACACGTGGTGACGTCCCCCGGCCGCGCTTTCGCCCACTTCGCACTTCGCACTCGGCACTTCGCACTGTGTTTGCGCCTACCGCGAGATGTCCAGTATCTCCATTTCAAAATCGCCCGCGGGGACGCGCGCCACCACCGTCTCACCCACCGAATGCCCGAGCAACGCCTTGCCAACCGGCGACTGCACGGAAATCTTTCCCGCCGCCAGGTCGGTCTCGACAGGGCTTACCATGTGGTAAACAATCTCGCGCCGCGTCTTCTTGTTCAGCACCCGCACGGTCGCGCCCAGGTAGACCTTGGTGGCATCGATGTCGGCGTCATCCACAATCACGGCCCGCGTCACCTTGTCCTCGAGGTCGCGGATCCGCGCGTGGAGCAGCGCCTGCTCCTCCTTGGCCGCGTGGTACTCGGCGTTCTCGCTGAGGTCGCCGTACCCCCGGGCCTGCTCGATCACGTTGGCAACCTTCATGCGACGCTGGTTGCACTCCGCCAGGTTGGCCTTGAGCCGCTCAAGACCTTCGCCTGAAA
>JAPLKX010000445.1 GCA_026387845.1 Candidatus Hydrogenedentota bacterium
GGCATCACCGTCCGGCTCGACGCCTCGTTTGACAACCCCAACGACGACAACGGCGTCTGCCTGGTCGACCAGCAGACCATCTCCGGGTCGCTCACCCAGAAAAACTTCGATTTCATGGCCATCGCGGGCGATGAGCGCCTGGGCCAGATCTCGATGCGCAGCGACGGCATTCAAGCGGGAGCCACCCGCGTCGTGATCCGCGCCGAATACATGCCGCGCAACGTCTCGAAGCTCGAATTCGAGATCGACAGCGGCGGCCTGCCGTTCACGGCGCAACTCGCTCCCGCCATAGCCGGCGGGCTGGTCGAGTCCTGGAGTCTGTCGAACCTTCTGAACGTTTACACACTTGAGAGCAATCCGCCCGGCACGCCCCTGCTATACGGCGCCTATGGCGACCTGCTGTATCTCGATTTTGTCGGGTTGCCGCCGGGGGACCTCACGGTGTTCGTCAACGTGCTCGACCCCGTGATCTCGGATGACCCGTTCTCCAAATATTTCGATTGCCCCGACTCGATAACGGTGGGCGCCGACGGCGTCCTCGCTCCGGCCGATCCCACCCCCATGCTCAACGTAACCTCGCTCAATCTGGGCACCGACCTGAACGGCGGCGACATCATTCTGCGCAACGTCGGCGGCCATCATTCGGACACGGGCGTGTGGCTGGACTGGACCGCACTCGAGCTCGGCGCCTATACGACCGTCTACCCCGAATCCGGCCGGCTCGAATCCACCCAGGATGAGGCCGCCATACACATCGGCTTCTCCCGCAACGGGCCTCCGGGCGAATACTGGGAATCCGTCAGCATCGAATGCACGACCGGCACCCTGGGTGTGTCGTACCTCCTCGAGGTCCCGGTGTATGCGACGATCCTCGAGCCAGTCCTGGTCGTGTCCAGCCCCGATTTCGGGCCCGGCAACACGCTGGACTTCGGCGACGCCGAGGATGAACTGCTATTTGAAGTCCAAAATCAGGGGCAGAGTACGCTCGATTGGGCGATTGATCCCACCGCATTCCCGGGCTGGCTCAACGCTACCCCGCTCAGGGACGCGACCGTCAGCGGCACACCCACAACCGTCGCCGTCTGGATTGATCGCGATGAAATGGCTCCAGGTGAATACCACCACGCCTTCACCGTATACAGCACGTACGGCCAGGCAATCATCAAAGTCCATGTAACCGTACCCTGAACTTGACCTATCAGGACGCCCCGCCCCGCTGCGCTTGTTACCGCGCGTTGCGGGGCGGCCCGCTTTTTCTGCGGGCTGCCGCTTTTCCAGACCAGACTTCGGACAGCACGGACGGACACGGACACTTGTGGGAAGTAGGCGCGGTCGTCTCGCCCGCGCCGTCCAGCACGCTGGCTCTGATTCGGACGCACAATACTTATTCAGATCTCAGATCTCAGATCTCAGATTTCAGAAGTCAAAGCTGGGAAGCGGTTGGTGAAGGGGGGTGGGGGTGGCTGTGGACAGGGTGGACACTGTGGACGTTGTGGACATTGTGGACAGGGGGTTAAGGGGGTCGCGCGGGAGCGTGAACCCACCGCGCGTGAGCCCACTGTGCCCACAGGACAACGTGCAGGCGGGACGGGCACACCACAATTGCCGGCCTCCAATTGTTGAAACGGGGGAGGGGGCGTGTCATTGTGGGTGTGCGCGGATGGGCCGCGAATAGGGAGGATTCGCCGTGAGACGTTACGGGGCTTTAGCGAGTGTTTTAGTGTTTTTGTGCGGGGGCGCGTTTGGGGCGTCAGGGTCGGGTCCGGTGAAGTGCCTGATGGTGGGCACGGGCCCGCACGGTGAGGCGGTGATGGATGACGTGCTGCGGGATATCAAGGAGAATTATCCGAGCGTTGCGATTACGGTGACGGAGAACCTGGAAGATCTTCGGCTGGAAAACTTTAAGCAGTACGATGTGTTTTTGCCGATCCAGATTAAGGCGGAGAACGGGCAGCCGCCGGATTTTGCGAAGGAGGGCATATTGGTTTTTTTGAAGGGCGGGGGCGGTTTGGTGGTGACGCATTTTGCGGTGTCGAACG
>JAPLKX010000786.1 GCA_026387845.1 Candidatus Hydrogenedentota bacterium
CTCCTCCGCGGCCAGAACCTCCCCACCGAGTACCTCCACTCCATGGATGCCGTCATCTCGTTCGGGACCCTCCCAATGATCCCCAGAGCAATCAACCCGTTCGGGTACCCGCTCGAAGGAATCGAAACCCGGTATGTCGAGTACAACGGCAACGCATACCTCTACGCCATCAACCTCCGAAAAACACCCGTCGAATGCCACCTCCCCGGTGGACCCATGGCCGGCCGCGACCTCATCAACGGCCAAGACATCTCATTCCCCGCCACACTCCAACCGTTAAAACCCATCCTCGTAAAGCTCGAAGCCATCCCCAAAATAGCCCCACCAACCGTCCCCATCCGCCCACCCGATATCCCCCCGCAAACCTACACGCTCGTTTTCATAAATACGATAAGGCGGTGACCCGAGCCAGCAAAACTGGCCAGCTATGAGCGGAATGAACCCGCGGTCACCGTTCCTTTCCATCTTGCCTCATTCAAGTGCCTCTATTGATAGATCCCGAATTGGTGCCGTTTTTGCGTCGGCAAACGGGCGCAAAACCAGGCAAATCCTATGAAACAAGGGGGATTCAGTTGACAGGAGCGATACGCATATTATGAACTGTGAGATATACTGGGCGAGAAAGATTTTTTCGCCATGCCGGGGCGGGTGAAAATTTCGAGCGTCCCTTCGCGTCTACAACTTCGCACGCCGCATTTCCAGCGTCGCACTTCGCACCTCGAACTTCGCACGTCGCACGTCGCACTTGGCACTTGGCACTTGGCACTTTCAACTTCGCACCTGTCCCCAACGTCTCTTTTTCTTGTTGACGCTGCACTCACCTATGGTACTATGCCTCTCTTTCTCTATTGTGCAGTACCGGTGGATGTCGCAGGTGTGAGCAAGAGGTGACGGGGTCACCTCGAGCAGGGCGGTTGAGTTGACAGGATCGCGCGGGTGCATTTGGCCCGCGATGCGGTTGTTGTACGGGGAGTTTCTGGGAACGCGTTGCGCGGGCCGGCCACGCTCGAGGCAGCTTGGCCAAAGAACGGCCCGCAGTGGGCGAGCATACATGCAATTTAACGGTGGAAGGGGTAGGTCATGATTAAGCACTGGGCGTTATTCGTGATGTGTGTTTCTTTTGCGGTGGTGTTGTCGGCGGCATGTTTGTTGGCGGGACCCGCGGCGTGGGCGGAGGTCGCGGTCGCGCCTATGGCCGCGCCTATGGCTGACCCGCCGGCCGGGGTGTCGGCCGGCCCGCCGGCAGGCGTGGCCGCAGACTGGTGGGGGCAGGTCCAGAAGGACATCGCCGCGGGCGAATACGCCGTGACGTGGCAGGATGAGACGGTCCTGCCGGAGGTTGCGGGGGCGTACCAGGCCCCGAACCGGGCGCAGGACCTGCGCACCTATTTCACGGAGGCCGGCCCCCGAGTCGTCCGCCGGACGTCGGAAACCCCCGAGTGGGTATGGGGTCTCGAACTATTGGCGATTGGCGATTGCGGATTGCCGATTGAAGACGCGCCGCCGGTCGACGAATTGAGGCCCAATGGCAACCGCATCGAGTACCGCCGCGGCGACGTCGTCGAGTGGTACGTCAACGCCGACAAAGGGCTCGAACAAGGGTTTACCATCAACACGAACCCGGCGGGCGGCGAAAGCCTGGTGGTGTCCCTCGCGGTCCGGGGTGACCTCACCCCAGGCATGATGCCCGACGGCGAGACGGTCGAGTTTCTCACGCCGGGCGGCGTGGGCATCATCCACTACGGCCAACTCAAAGCCTACGACGCCAACGGCACAGAACTTTGTGCCAGTCTCGGCCTCCTTCCCAACTATCAATCGACAATCGACAATCAACAATCGACAATCGCAATCACGGTAGACGTCTCCGGCGCCGTCTTCCCCATCACCATCGACCCGCTGGCCACCAGCGCCGCTTGGACGGCCGAGAGCGACCAGGTCGAAGCGTTTTTCGGGAATTCCGTATCGACGGCGGGTGACGTGAACGGGGATGGGTACGCCGACGTCATCGTCGGCGCGTACTGGTATGACAATGGGGAGACGAACGAGGGCCGGGCGTTTGTGTACCACGGCTCGGCCTCGGGCTTATTGACGACGGCCGCCTGGACGGCCGAGAGTGACCAAGCCAGCTCCGAGTTTGGCTATTCCGTGTCCACGGCGGGGGACGTGAACGGGGACGGGTACGCCGACATCATCGTCGGCGCGCACCGGTACGACAACGGCCAGACGAACGAGGGCGGGGCGTTTGTGTGGTTTGGCTCGGCTTCGGGCCTTGGCGCGAACGGCACGCCTGTCAATGCGGACTGGAGTGCCGAGAGCGACCAGGACAGCGCCGAGTTCGGGAATTCGGTATCGACGGCGGGCGACGTG
>JAPLKX010000347.1 GCA_026387845.1 Candidatus Hydrogenedentota bacterium
AACCACAAGCTCAGGAGGAGCCGTCTATCATTTGCAGGATCCACAGGTGGTTTTAAACCTGCTCCCCCTCAACGATATGAGCAAGGTGGAACTGATCAGCGCGCCCCGCGTTACGTTCGCTGTCGCCACCCCGCCTCGAAGTCTCAAAGTACAGCAACGGCAAGACGACCCGTTCACCAATACGTTGGAAGCGTCCAAAGCATTGGCAACGTTCTGGGAAGACGCCCGGCCCACGGCCGTTATCGCCGACTTATATACGGAGACTTTCAAAGACCGGTCCGACAACAACGTTCCGATGACGGAAGGTCTGATTGCGGCTATTGCCGTAAAACAGGACGAGGGCGCAGACGCCATAGCCGCACGCGTCCTTGTCGAAGACCTCCGGCTCCAGCGGCACAAGCGGGGCCTGGCGTTCTGGAAGCCGCGCCGGCTCCCCGACGTACTGAGCAACCCGGTCGAAGTCAATTTCACCTGCACGCTCGGCGGTACCGTTGTTTTCGAAGCGCCTACCCCAAAACCCGACAAGCGCCGACTTATACTCCTGACCATCGACAAAGCCGACGGCCCCACAGAGTGACAACCGTAGCCTTTTGAAGTGCGGCAACTCGCTGCCGCCTTTTAGCCTGTCCTCCTTAGAAAGCGGCAGCGAACTGCCGCACTCCATATAGCTGCTCCCAATTCGCCCTGCAATCCTGTATAGTGGCGGTCTTTGATGTCATTACGTTTGGGAGGTTTAAGCCATGCGCCGCTCACTGTTCGTTACCCTCGTTCTTTTCACCCTGATCCTGTTTGCCGCCGTTTCATACGCCGAATTTAAGGCTGGTTTCGCCAAGGTTGATATTACCCCGCAGAAGCCTTGCCCGATGTGGGGGTACGGCGCGCGTCACGACATGCTTTCCGTGGGCACGCTCGACCCGCTGTACGCCAAGGCATTGGTGATCCAGGCGGGCGGCGAGAAGCTGGCGCTGGTGGGGCTCGATATGGGCCGGAGCCCGACCGAGGCCATGATGGGCAGAATCCGGAAAACCGTCAAGGACATGTCGGGCGTTGGCTACCTGATGATTGTCGGGTCGCACACGCATTACGGGCCCGTCATCGAACTACTCGACAAGGACGGCATGGGCAAGGGCCGGTTCGACGACGCCGTCGCGTACGCGGGCGAGTTCGAGCGCAAAGTCATCGACGTTATCAATCAAGCTGCCGCGGGCAAGATGCAGGACGTCAAAATCGGCTGGGGCTCGAAGGAGGTCGGGTATAACCGCAACCGGCACTGGAAGGCCGAGCCGAAGCCGCTGGATAAAGAACTGGCCGTGATCCGGATCGACGACATGTCCGGCAAGCCGTTCGCGATCATCGTCAACTTCGCCGCACACCCAACCAGCCTGTCGCCGGAGCAACTCCTGTTCTCGGCCGAATACCCCGGCCAGATGATGAACTCCGTCGAGTCGGAGATGTCGACCAACTGCATGTTCATGCAGGGCGCCAGCGGCGACATGTCGACCAACAAGCAGGGCAACGACACCATCGAAGCGTTCGGCAAAGTCCTGGCGGCCGAAGTGATCGAGGTGGCCAAGGCCATCAAAACGTCCGTCCCCGCCAAACCGTCCATTGCCGGCATGGATGACCGGCTGTCGTTCCCCTCGAGGATCGACCTGCACAACCCGGCGGTCCAGGCCCTGTTCAAGCAGGCGTTCTTCCCCGAGCTGATGTCCACGATCGAAGAGTTCCCGGGCGCCGAGATCCCCGCGCAACTCACCACCATCCTGCTCAACGGCCAGTTGGCGATGGTCGGCGGGTCGGGCGAGTTTTTCTGCACGCACTCGACCCGGCTCAAGGCGCAGTCGCCCGCCGAGAAGACCCTCTTCTTCGGATACTGCAACGGCCACGATATGTACTTCCCCACCGTCGCCGCGACCGAGCAGGGCGGTTATGGCGCCGACCCGCAAGTGTCGTGGGTAGCCGTCGGCGCAGGCGAGCAAGTCATCGACAAAGCCTTGGTAAACATCGAGAAACTCACCGGCAAACCCATCGTCCAAGCGACAAAGTAATCATCCAAATGCGGCGACGTATGGAGTGCGGCAGCTTGCTGCCGCTTTTCTGCAGTGCAAGCTTTTTCCCTGCAATCGAGGTTGTTATCGTATGTGGAATCTTTTAATGCGGTAAAAGCTGCAGCAAGCTGCCGCACTCCATACGGCTACTCGGTGCGTTCAAAGACCGTGTAGGCGCCGTTGGGCGAGGGCAGGGCAATGTAAAGGCGCGTATTTCGGAATTCGAGCGGGAGTTCCGACTTCTCGGGGTGCTTCTCGATCTTGCCGTACCAGTGCAGCCAAGTGTACTGGTTCTTGAGAAACCATTGGTGAGTTTCGACGACCTCGCCAGAAGGCATCGTGGCGGTCACGTCACGGTTGGGCTTGAATTCCAGCCGTGCCACACGCGCGTTCTGCGGCTCGACCGGCTCACCGCCCGCCGTTTCCGCAACGCCCACCACATGCCACACGCCCAGCAGCCGCGCCGTCTGCCGCCAGTACGCGTCCGGGCCGAACCGTTTGCGGCCCAGCCCCTCGGGCGGGCCGTCCTGGATGGCCATGCCGAGCGCCGTGATGGCGATCAGGAAGACGGGCGCGATTGCGCAAGCGATCGCGTAGCCGCGCCCAACGCGCCACGCGCCTGCTGAACGCCCGACACCGTCGCCGATGCTTTGCCCTTGTGCGTGCCGCGCTTGGATCAACAGCAGCGTGGCGATCACCGCGGGCGCCCATAGAAGCAGGTAACCGGCAAAGTTGGCGCGGCTGGGCACGTCGTGCGCGGAGTACCCTGCCACCGTAAGCCAAACCAGCACGACCGCCACGCCCGCTCCTTTGCCGTAGGCCGACGCCGGCACGAACCGGCGCACGCCGCGCAGGTAGCCGTACAACACGTAGAGGACCGGCAGGGTCAGCGCACTGCCGCCCAATACGAACCACGCCCAACCCGGCACGCCCAGCCACGGCGCCGGCATCGCATCGTATTGGTCGATCCAGGGCGCGGCGTGCCTGCGGAAGTTCATCCATGGGAGCGCAACGAGCATCACGAACACCGCGTAGGCGTCCAAGGGCGCGGGCGGGGTGTCTTCAACCACTGACTCGATCCCGCCGCGGATCAGCCTCCGGCATCCGAGCGCGATCGCCAAGCCCATGAACAACCCGAACAGGACCTCGGCGACGCGCCACTGCGGCCAATCGCCCGTGAACGGCCAAAGATGAAGTTGGATCGGGGCGCGCAAGAACACGGCCAGCGAAAACCCAAACCCGCCGCCCACGATGCCGTACAGGCACAGCATCAGTGCGGCGCGGTTGTGCCGCCGCGCAAGGTAAATCATGAGCACGGCCAGCATGCCCAGAACGCCGCCCCAGCTTTCACTCCGGTGCAGCGGGGCCAGCCGCAGCCCGCCCAGCTTGGTCAGCGCGCCGTAGCCGATCCACCACGCCAGAGCGCCCCAGAAGAACAGTGCCGTGGCGCGCCGGTCCTTCGGCCGCGCAAGCCAGTACGCGCCGCTCACCACGAGCGCAATCGTCGCCGCAAGCCATTCGCCGTCGTGGAACTGGCGCACCGACAGGGTTTCGTATGCTTCCGCCAGATCCGGGTTGAACAGGAAACAGAGATAAGCAACGAAGAACGCCGCCGCAATCGCCGTGAACGGCCGGATCAGGCGTTCGAGTTCCGACCGCGGCTCGGTCAAGGCAAGCCCGAGGACGCCGCCCCCGATCCCGGCCCACAGACCGCCGAGGAAGAACAGGATCGCGTAGCCGTAGAGAACGTTGGGAAACGAGTCCGACAACACGTACGACGTGTGTTCCATGTAGCTGAGGCAGCCGCCCCACGCCCAGCCGATCGCCCCGAACAGCCCCGCCACGGCCGCACGCCGCTGCCAGTCGGGCCGACCCGACCCGAGCGCCACCGCCAGACCGAGCAGCGCCCCAGGGACCATCGCGCCCGCCTCATGCCCAACCGTCCCGCGGTAGCCCCAGCCGTAGGCCATGATGACGGCCGCGAGGGCCAGGTTTGCAGTTGGCTTGGTCATGGAAAGCTCCTTTTGGGCAGCGACCATACCATACGCGGGTTCACGCGGTTGTTTCCACGTGCCTCGCGGAAGGCGGAGGTGATTTTGTGGAACGAGGGGGATTTTGTTGACAGAAATGGCCGGGGGCCTGTGAAAAGTGATGAATGAGGAACGATGAATGATGAATCAAAAAAGGAAGAGAGAAGGGCGGGCATTAAACAATGAAGGATAAATGATGGAATCAACGAGTTGTTTTTCGGGCTGTTTTTGTGCGGGTTTTGAAGGGTGGAACGCGCGGGACGTGCCTTTTTTGGGCATTTTTTGGCTAAAAGTAAAAATTTACCTTGACAAAACGCCTGTTTATTTGCCAAGAAGGTGCGGTTGGAGCGCACTTTGGCGCTGGGAGCCGGGGGCGTTTCGGTAAGCAGTACGCAGTGGTGTGTGGAGCGGCTTCGCGCGATGGAGTGATGAAGCAGGCTTCACTAGCCATGCACTGTTCTGTCTTAGAGGAAAAGAAAAACGGAAGGAGCAAACACATGGCAGCAGGCGTAAAGGCAATGACCAAGACGCAGATTATCGCAAAACTGGCCGAGGACGTGGCGATCACGAAGAAGCAGGCGAACCAGGTTCTGACGTCGCTTGTGGAACTGGCCTACAAGGAAGCCAAGAAGGGGTTCACAATTCCGGGGCTTGGCAAACTGGTCGTGATCCAGCGGAAAGCCCGCGAGGGTCGGAATCCGGCGACCGGCGAAAAGATCAAGATCCCTGCGAAGAAGGTGGTGAAGTTCCGCCTGGCGAAAGCGGCGAAGGACGCGATCACGCCGTTTAAGAAGTAGCCCGGTCATTCTTTTGAAAAGGCATACGCGGCGGCGAGTGGCCGGCGCGGATACCCGTGAGTTTCGGCCCGCACGAGGCTGCCGGTGGTGGGTGGCCCGTGCGGGCCGGTTATTTTGGAGTCGCAGCCATGCTTGACGGGGCGGATCTGACTGCCGGGATGTCAAAGGACGCGTTTCGGGACGCGCGCGAGTTGGTGTCGCGCCGGCTGGGTGAGTTGCAGCGGCAGGCGCGCGAGGCGCAAGTGCCAGTGCTGCTGGTGTTCGAGGGCTGGCAGTCCGCGGGGCTGGGTACGGTGATCGGGAAGATCCTGGCGGCGCTGGACCCGCGCGGGTACAAACTGTACGCGTTTGATGAGCCGGCGGATGAGGCGCAGTTGCGGCCGCCGATGTGGCGGTATTGGGTGACGCTGCCGGGCCGTGGCGGGATCGCGATGTACGACGGGGGATGGTACGGGGACGCGCTGCGGGCAAAGAAGAAGGACCGGGCGGACGTGTACCGGCGTATCGGCGTGTTCGAGCGGCAACAGGCGGACGATGGGGCGGCGATTGTGAAGGTGTGGCTGCACATCACCAAGAAAGAACAGGCGAAACGGTTTCGAGAATTGGAGAAGGACAAGGCGCTGTCGTGGAGAATCACAGAACAGGACTGGCGCAACCACGAGCAGTACGAGGCGCGGTACGGCGTGGTTGACGAGATGCTGGAGGAGACGTCGGCGGATTACGCGCCATGGACGGTGATCCCGGCGGAAGACCTGCGGTATGCAACGATCGCGGCGGCGAATACGGTGATCGCCGCGTTGGAGCGGGCGGTTGCGAAAGCAGGCGGGACGCCCGCACCACAAAAAGTGGGACACCCCCCACGAAAACCGGGGGGCGTCCCAGACGGCCAGGGGCCGCTGGATGAGGTCAATCTGGATGTGCATGTGGATCCGTCGAAGTACCAGGGGCAGCTTGAGAAACTCCAGGACAAGCTGTTACAAGCGGAACACCTGTTGTATCCGCCGCGCGTGCCGGTGGTGATCGTGTACGAAGGCTGGGATGCGTCGGGAAAGGGCGGGAACATCAAGCGGCTTGTGGCGTCGCTGGACCACCGTGGGTTTGAAGTGATCCCAGTAGGGGCGCCGGCGGGGGACGAGAAGGCGCACCATTACCTGTGGCGGTTCTGGAAGAGCCTGCCGAAAGGCGGCCACATCACGATTTTCGACCGGAGTTGGTACGGGCGGGTGCTGGTGGAACGGGTCGAGGGTTTTGCGACGGAGGCGGAATGGGCGCGGGCGTATAACGAGATCAACGAGTTTGAGAGGGAACTGACGGACTACGGGATAGTGCTGGTGAAGTTCTGGATTCATATCTCGAAAGAGGAGCAGTTGCGCAGGTTCCAACTGCGGCAGCAAACGCCGTGGAAAACCTGGAAAATCACCGAGGAAGACTGGCGCAACCGCGAGAAGTGGGACGCCTATTACGCGGCGGTCTCGGATATGCTCGCCAAAACGTCGCCCAAGAACGCCCCATGGACCATCATCGAAGGCAACAACAAATTCCACGCCCGGATCAAGGCGATAAAGACGGTGCTCGGGGCAATCACCGCACGGCTGAAGTAGGCTGTAGACTGTAGGCCGTAGACCGTAGGAAAACCAGCCTTGAGGTGTCTATCTGCGGCTGTCCCAAGAGAGCCACTTGTCTCGATCATCCCTCGAGAGACAAGAACGCCTGCGCCTTTAAAGACAAGTGGTTTCCAACTGCGGCTCTCCGTCCTCGAGCAGCATCGTGACCACCTCTTCAAGATTTTTGCGCAGTTCGTCCAGGCTTTCACCTTGGCTGTGGGCGCCTGCAAAACCCGGAATATAACCTACATACAGGCCCGTATCGGGACACCGTTCGACCACGGCCGTAAATGTGCGCATCAGTAAAACCCTTTCTGTGCAAATGCCGCCACAGAGCCAGTATACCACCGCCAACGGGCGCTACGACAAAACGGCTGGCCGAGTTCGCCCGACAATCTCTCGCAAAGACGCCAAGCTTCTACTCACTCGGAGTTGCGGGGCGTGGGCTTAAGTTGAAGGTTTTGGTTGCGCAGGCGATGAACTCGTCGCGGGCGTCGGGGGAGATGAGGAAGGGTCCTTGGTGGGCTGTGTGGATGAGGACAAGTGAGTCGTTTGTTACGTAGCCGTGGAAGTCGTATAAGTCGGGGTTCCAGAACCAGCCCCAGCTTCCGAAGAGGCCTCCAACGCCCACCACACGCATACGTTCGTGGAAGCGTTCGCGGCCGGCCGGCTCGACGGACTGGATTTCTTGCGCCGGCAACAGGATGGACTTCCCGTTCCGCCTGACTATGCTTATGCCGTCGCGGTCGATCCGGCAGCCTTTGGGAGCGTATCTCGCCACGGCGTAAAGGAATCCCGAGATGATTGCCGCGATGCTTATGACCAGTATCAGCATCAGCTTTGCCGCGCGGTCGCCTGACGCGATGGCCACGACGGTCGCGAGGCCTATTAAGGCCAAAAGCACGGCGGCGATAAAGACAATCGCGGCGAGCGTCCCACGGCGGTCTCTGCGGCTCAAAGTGCAGGGAAAGAATCGGCCGTCCATCAGGGCCTCCTTCGCTGTCATTCTTTCAATCCCCCGTGAAAAGCTAGTTGGCTGCTTATTCTAACACAAGGATTCTTCGCGTCTTGGCGCCTTTGCGAGAACATCAACGATCTCGCCAAGCCGCAAAGGCGCCAAGTGCGGCTTTTATCGGGACGATGGGGGTGTGGTGGCGTCGAGGATTTGTTGGAGGAGCGATTTGATCTGGCGCATGGTGGGTTCGGGTGGGTCGCCTTGAGCGAGGTATGCGGCGAGGACGTCTTTTGCCGGGAGTGGGAAGCCGAGTGCGAGGAGGTGTTGGGCGGATTCGAGGTAGAAGGCGGAGGCGCGGGGATAGTGTTGGACGACGAAGGTGAGGATGGCGCTGAATGCGGGGCCGACGTTGAACTTGGCGAACTCTTCGAGCATGAGTGCGTAGGCGTCGAGTTCGCGTTTGGTTTCGCGGTCGAGGGATTCGGGAGAAAGGACGCCGGCGTAGAGGTCGATGACGGAGACGTTTTGTGTGATGACTTCGACGACGTCGGGGCGGCGGTCGTTTTTGCAGTTTGTAAGGACGTAGTTGTGCCCGAGGAGCCAGTCGGTGGGGCCGGGTTCGACGGCTTGGTCGATGGCGAAGTACATCTGCATGAAGAACCGTTCGAGGTTTGGTTTTTGGAGGAGGCCGGGGTAGACGAAGGTGTGTCGCTGGATGCCGTAGCCCATGTCGATTTCCTGGGCGGGGACGCTGAAAAAGAGCTGGCGGCCGAGTTTAAGTACGCGCCGGATTTCGTAGAATAGCCTGTGGGGATTGGTGAGGTGCTCGAAGACTTCGTAGCAGTAGACGGCGTCGAAGAAATCGGTTTCGAAGGGGAGGGGTTCTTCGCTGATGTCGAGGTGGAAGACGTTGGCAAACCCGAGTTTTTTGGCATTCTCGACGAGGTCAAGTCCGCAGTCGACGCCGTAGACGTCGTTGGACCGTGCGGCGAGGGCCTTCATGAGGTCGCAGGAGCCGAACCCGATTTCGAGGACTTTGCAGCCGGTGACCAGTGGAAGTACGCCTTTTCCTTTGCCGGCTGGGCTGTAGTGTTCGTAGACGTCTTTGCCTAGCGTCATGGGACCTCCGGGAAGAGGGTTGCAGGGAAAATTTAGCAGAACGGCGGTGGGAAAAACAGCCGGTGGGACGAGAGGGACAAAAGGGACGGAAGGGACATAAAAAATGCGGAACGCCCCAACGAAGAGCACTGAAGTGTGACGCAACAAGTGGGACACTCCCCACAACGCGCGCCGAAGACGGCGTGGCCGGGGGGCGTCCCAACGAGAAATAATTTGCCGGCCGCGGCGTTGCAGTCTTGCGGGCGACTGCATCGGCGGCCGGCTATAACGGGCGTGAGCGGGCTATCAGAATTGACTCACGCCACGGGCGCGGGCGAAGATATCGAGGATCTGGATGTTACCCATGATTCTGGCGAGGTCGGCGGGGCTGAGGTAGTCGAGGAACTCGCTGAGGTAATCGGGGTCCGCGCCGTTTTCGAGCAGGGCGTCGGTGATGTGGGCGTGCCCGATCATCGAGGTCCAGTGGAGCGGGGTGAGGCCGAACACGTCAGCGGCGTTTGGGTCAGCGCCGTTTTGGAGTAGCAGGGCCACGACTTTCTCGTGGCCCTGCCTTGCAGCTTTGTGCAGGGGGGCTTCGCCATATTTGTCCCGGGCGTTGGGATCTGAGCCGTCGTTGAGGATAACGCTGACGGCTTCGGGCAGGCCGATGTAGGCGGCCTTATGGAGGGTACTTGAACCGCTGAGCGAGACGCTGCGATCTTCCGCCTCCCTTCGAAGGAGTACTTCGGTCAGTGCCATATGGCAACAGCTTGTGACGCGGGCTAGGGGCGTCAAGCCCTGATCATCTACTGTACGCAGCCAATCTCGTTCCATGGCTAAACCCTCCTGCACAACTTCCTGAACCTCTTGAATCAACTGTCGGTTGGGGAAGAGCAAGATGCTTGCCATTGGCACGGGGCTATCCTGGAGTGCCAAAAATCGTCAGTATTTGACCTTTTTCGCATTGTAAAGTGCTAGATGTGATCAAGAGTGGAGGGGTGAGGCGGGATGGGAAATGGCGGGGGTTGTCAGACG
>JAPLKX010000289.1 GCA_026387845.1 Candidatus Hydrogenedentota bacterium
GAACTCGTGGATGTCGCCCGGCAAAACGGCATCCGCGCCCAAATCTCTCACATCTTCCAGTGCCCCGACTTCGGCATCGCCGGTCCCTTCATGCGCGCCCTTATCCGAGGCGCGGCCCGGATGAACCTGGTCCCGCCGGTCCCGATCGATGGACCATTAACAAAACGGATCGCCCAGATGATGTTGGCCCGGGTTTCCGGGGTATGTATTGGTATGGACGTTATGCCCACCACAACCGCATTCACGTACCTCCTCGCACTATTCCCACCGTGGGCGCTCGTTGGCTCCAAACAGGACGTTATGTCCACTCTCATGGACCGGTCGGCCCGGCCGCGCATCCTGCACGCCATCGAGCACGGGAAAATGACCTGGCCGCACGTCGATGGCAACTCCTGGTCGCTCAATATGATACGCCTCATGGGGTGGGAGTCGATCCATATCATGGCCGTGAGCACCCTCGCCAACAAGCGCTACGAAGGCCGGGCGCTGGTCGACATCGCCCGCGAGCGCAGGCAGCACCCGCTCGATACCGCCTGCGACCTGCTGGTCGAGGAAGCCGGCAGAGTGTTGGTGTTTTTTGCTCTGGCCAAGCCCGACGACGCCCTCACCGAAGCCAGCACTTTTGCCCCGCTCAAACACCCCGAAGTCTCGATCAGCACCGACACACTCATCACCGGCCTCGGAAAACCATCGCACCTGTTCCACGGCTGCTACCCCCGTTTCATCGCCCGGTACGTGCGAGAAAAAAAACTACTCTCCCTGGAAACCGCAATCAGGAAAATGACTTCCGTCCCCGCAGACCACTTTAAACTCCGACTGCGCGGGCAGTTACAAAAAGGCTACCACGCCGATATCGTCGTCTTCGACCCCCAGACAATTGCCTCTAAAGCCAATTTTTTGCACCCCGATACCCCGCCAATCGGCATCAGCCTCGTCTTTATCAATGGCCGGAAAATAGTGGACAGCGGCATAGTCGCCCAAGGCCGTTATGGCCACGTCCTCCGACATAACTGACCCTGCCAACCTATTGTATCTCAGTACTTTAGGCTGGTTTCTGGCCACCCCATACTAAAGTTGTTCACTACACTTGCATTATGGAGGAAACTATGATAAAATCTTCTACGATACCGGGCATATACTGCATATCACGCAGTATGTCCGCGGTATTCTGGAATTTCTCGGCAGGCTTGGGGAGGGACGAGAGGTTCAGCAGCAACGGACCGCGTGAAGGAGGGTTATCTATGGCCGTGATAAAAGACCTCGTACCCACCATCCTCGTAGTTGACGATTACGTCGAGAACACCCTTATCTTAGAACAGTTCCTTCATCATCAGGGCTACGATGTCGTGACAGCCCACGACGGGGAAGAGGCCATTGACCTGACGGAAAAGAGCGCGCCGGATGTGATCCTGCTGGACCTTCTCTTGCCGAAGATGGATGGGTTCGACGTTTGCCGCAAGCTGAAACAGGAACGGAAGACCCGGCACATCCCTATCATTATCATAACGGGCCTTGCGGAACGAGAGGCAAACGTGCGTGCGCTCGAGGCGGGGGCGGACGATTTTCTGGTAAAACCGTTCGATTCGGTGCTATTGGGAGCGCGGATCCGGGCGTCGCTGCGCAGCAAGTTTCTGCAGGACCAGATCAACGAGTACCAAATGCGGCTCGAGATCTACAACGACACGCTCGAGCACAGAATCCAGGAACGGACGCTCCAACTCACCCACGCCCAGCAGATTACCGTGTTCAGCCTTGCCAAGCTGGCCGAATCAAGAGACACCGAGACCGGAGCGCATCTCGACCGAATCCGCGCTTACACCCGGGAAATCGCCCAGGAACTCTACGAGAAAAAGGAAGGGCGGCCGTTCGGGGCCAATTTCATCACCGAGATCTACATGTCCAGCCCGTTGCACGACATCGGCAAGGTCGGCATTCCCGACCGTATCCTGCTCAAACCCGGCAAACTTACGGCCCAGGAGTTTAACATTATGAAGGCCCACTCCCTGATCGGCGGCGATACGCTCAAGGCGGCCGACCAGGAAGCGGGGGAAGGCTCATTCCTGGCCATGGGCCGCGATATCGCCTACTTCCATCACGAACGGTGGGACGGCAAAGGCTACCCGAGCGGCCTGGTGGGCACCGCAATTCCGATGGCGGCGCGCATTGTGGCCGTCAGCGACGTGTACGACGCGCTGACCTCCAAACGGCCTTACAAAGAGGCGTGGCCGCATGAGCGCGCACGGGAAGTCATTTTGGAGGAACGCGGAAAAGGGTTCGACCCCGATGTCGTCGATGCGTTCCTGGCCCGCGAAAATGCCATCCTGGCGATCCGGGCCGAATCTGCCGACACCGACGCCCCCGCCCACCTCATGCGGCTCAACCAGGAACTCGAAGCCGCCGCTTACGCTTAACTGCTGGGACGCCCCCTGGCAGTTGTAGGGGGTGTCCCACATTTATCTAAGGCCTCCAGACTCCGGACTTGTCTAGACCGCGCCGCCTTTGCTCATGTAGTCCTTGCGGACTTGGCGGTACTTGACGCGGACCGACGGGTCATACGCGGGGTCGTGGCTGCGCCGCCACAGGTCGATCAACTGCTCGATGCGCATGTCATACTGCGGCAGGTAGTTGTTCAGCAGGTACATAAGTTCCTGGCGGACCTGCTTGGCCTGGTTGTCACCGCCCTGGGCGCTGATGATGCCCAGTTCCTTTCTACCCGCCTCGACCTGTTCCCGGTACTTCCGGTCCGCCCCGACGTTGCCCGACGTTGGATGGACTTTGTGGAACGCTTGCTGCCGGTTCTGGAGTTTCAACTCGCCCTTCTTCAAAGCACGCATCGGACTAAGCTCCTGTCAGCCCTCACCTTTCATACATTATACTACAGACAAAAGCCAGGGAAAATTCAAATAAAAATGCCGTAACAGTTCCAATTGGTCTTGGGCTACTGTTCGCAGCGTCGCGCCTGCTTGCGACGTGCAGGCGGGACGCCCGCATCACAATCCTTTTTTTCCTGACAGGATAACTGGATTGACGGGATGAATGTAGCCCGCCGTCGTAAGCCTCATTTGAGAGTGTTTTATCCTGTTTATCCCGTTATCCTGTCCATTACGTGTCGGTACAATAGCTATTGTTCGTGCCGGAGTTTTGGCCTTGGCGGGCCGTTGTACGGCTCGGCCCCAAGCTTTAGCCCGCGTTTGGGCACAGTTACCAGATTCTCGTCGTCGCGCGCACGCGCCGTTTGCGGCGGCGTGATCATCCCGTAATACCGGCCCATCCAATACGCGTCCAGCCATCCGCCCACGTCGGCAACCACGTTGCCGCCGGCGCTGCCGCCGTCGAGCTGCATGAAATCCCCGTCCCACCGGTTTGGCTCGGTTTCTCTCGGGCTCAGCGGTTTGGCCCGTTCCGCGTAAGCCCGATAGCCTTTCGGCCTGCACAAGTCGTCGCGGTGCGAGTTGGTGTAAGAGTACCGGCGCAGATCCAGCGGCCACTCGCGCAAATGCGCCACGGCCCGATCAAGCTCGCAATCGTTGCCCGTGACGGCGCCGTAAATGAAATTGAACCACGGCACCGCTTCAATCCTCTTGATTTCCCAACTCCTCTCGAGGCTTCTCAGCCAAATGCTCCTCAGTTCTGGATCCGTCTCATACTGAATCAGCGGATAATAAGAGTAGAAAGCGAGGCGGTCGTCGAAAGGCGTGATCATGCCGGGAGAAAACGCCAGTTTCTGCCGCAGGATATCGGCAAAATAATTCCAGCCGATTAGTTGCTGCTTGCCCGCGGCGAATTTCTCGTCGCCGGTAAAATGCAGCGCGGTTGTCATGTAATTAAACGCCTCGAGGCCGTTCAGCCCGCGGGCGTAAAACCCGTAAGGCGTCTGGAGATACTCCGGGTCCCATCTCGCCCAGCGCGTCGGCTTGCCGTCGACATCCCGCAGGACAAACCCGTTGTCGACAATGTGCCCCATCACCCGATGGAGATGCTCCGTGGCCCATTTGCGCTCTTCATCGTTGGCCACCAGGCTCAAAAAGATCGTCGTCTCATATGCGTGCGCATCGGTTTCGTCGCTCGACGTGTCGCCTTTCCATTCCCACACGCCGTCGGGCGTCGGATGCCACTCGGCCGGCAACCCGCCCGACCCGTGGCCCGCCTTGAGGCACTTCTCGCCGACCGCGTAGATCGATCTGGCGGGAAACCCGTCAATCGGCGTGATTTCTTCACTCCACTTGACCGACTTCATCATGTCAACGGCCTCGTCGCGCGCGCCTGCGTTGCCGGTGGCGGCGTATTCGAAGCATTTGGCGGCCATATAGTGGCTGCTATACCCGACGTCGTTGTCGCTCACCTCGCGCAGCCATTCGCCATTGACGAGAAACACGCCGTGGATGAATCCCAGCCGTTTCTGTCCCCACTCCTCGAGCCACCGCTCGTAATAGGCGGCTTTTTTCGCAAGCGTGTACGGCTCGTACGCGATGATGCCCAGCCCCTTGTCCGTGGCGATGTAGGCGGCATTGTCGCTGCACGCTATCGCATTGACTTTATCGCCGGGAATCCACCGTTCCTTTCCAAAGTACTGGTACTGGTCCTTCACGTTTCGGATGGCCCCGCGCATCGTGCCGATCCACACGTCGCCGTCGAAGCCGAACGCAAGGCACGTCGTGTCTTCATAGCACAGGCCGTCTTTGCCTCGAATCCGGTACCACGTCATACCCCGCAGCACGTCGATCCCTTCGTTGCTGGCCACGATAAGCCTGCTGCCGAGCGCCATCATGTCGCGGATCGTGCAGCCGCCTTCGAACTCTCCCCAATCGGCGAGTTCTTCATACCGGATGTCCCCGCGCTCGACAACGCCCACCCGTTTCCCGTCGTGGACGTACAGCGTCCCGGAGTATGACGCCACGCCAAGCAAATCGCCCCCTTTCCCTTCCACCAGCGCCACCGGCCCAGCCTCTCCAAGCATGTACAGGGAATTGCCCGACGCCACAACAACCTTGCCGTTATGCAGGCAAAAGTCCGACGCCCCGAGGTCGGCCACCTTCGCAGGTCCGGCCGCGGAAATCTTCCACACGCCGTCCGATGCCGCCGCGTACACCCCGTCCCCCAGCGTCTTCATTCGAGTTACACCACCAACCTCCTCATGGACGCGAGTCAATTCATGCCCATCATCGACCCGCCACAAGCCCGCAGAGTCGCCAACGTAAACGGCCCCCCTGAACACGGCCACCGCCGCCAAAGGCTGCTCCGTCACGATTTGGCTGCCCACCTCCTGCAGGTAGACCGCGTCCGCGACAGGTTTCCACAGCGGGTTAGCCGGCACAGGCAACTGCGCAAGCGCCGTCCCCGCCATGAACACAAGAACCATAAAGAGCACAGACCGTGTCATCAGGATTTCCTCCACAGTTCGTTTCGCGGCATTCTAACCGAACGCGGAGGCATTTGGCGCGTTTTTTGGAGTGCGGCAGCTTGCTGCCGCTTTTTAGCGGGGCAGATTTTTCAAACAAGGCGTTCCCGCCCCAAAAAGCGGCAGCAAGCTGCAGCACTCCAAATGAACCCAACCCTTAGTGTATTTATTCGAGGGAAAACTATGCTTCTATAGGTTTTTCCCACGGCGCGTACAGCGGCGGCGGGCCGGGTTCCGGCTTCTTCATCGGCGGGACGTAAGGCGGCGGCTGGTGAAAGCCTTCGGGCGGTTTAGGCCCCTCGCGTTGGACCGGCCCTTCAAACGGCATCGGACCTACGCGGGGTTTCGGGCCCTCAAACGGCATCGGGCCTTCGAATGGCGTGGGCAGCAAATGGGGAGATGGCTGTTGCATTGGCGCCGGTCCCGGCGGCCTTCGTGGCGGTTGCGGCGGCCCAAACTCGCGAAACCCCGGCTCATGCAGCGGGTTCACGTAATACCGGTCCGAATAGTCTTCAGCCGGCGCCGCCGATTCCTCAGACGGTGGCGCAGGCGTCCCGCCTGCAGGGGGTTCTCCCTCGGGTTTCGGCGGCGGCGGCAGGCTCGAGCTCAGTTCCGGCACGTGCTCTGCCCCGACAGGCGCCGTGATGGTCGATCCCTTGAAATCTTCCCCGATCGGTTGGTAACGCCCGCCCAATTGGGCCGCCAGGAACGCTTCGGCGACCGCGCTAAATGCCAGCCGGTTCTCGGGCCGCGCAAACCCGTGGCCTTCATCTGGAAACACGACATACGTGACCGGGATGTCCTTCTCCTGCATGGCCTTGACAATCTGATCGGACTCGTCTTTCTTAACGCGCGGGTCGTTGGCGCCCTGGCCGATCAGCAGCGGGCGCCGAATCTGATCGACCTTCGTCAGCGGCGACCGGCTCAGCAGGAACTGACGCCCTTCCTCGGTCCTGTGATCTCCGACGCGGTTGACGAACATTTGCACCGCCGGCTCCCAATAAGGCGGCAGCGAGTTGAGCAGCGTCACCAGGCTCGACGGCCCGACAATCGACACCCCGCACGCGAACACGTCCGGCGTGAACGTCATTCCCACCAGCGCCGCGTACCCGCCGTAGCTGCCCCCGTAGATGGCCACCCGTTTCGGGTCGGCAATCCCTTCGGCGATTGCCCAGTTAACGCCGTCGACCAGGTCGTCGTGCATCTTCCCGCCCCACTCTTTATTGCCCGCGTTCACGAACTTCTTGCCGAACCCCGTCGAGCCCCGGTAGTTCACATCGAGCACGGCGTAGCCCCGGTTCGCGAACCATTGGTGCTCCGGGTCGTACCCCCACGCCGAGCGCACCCACGGGCCTCCATGAACCAGCAGCACCATCGGCAGCGGTTTCTCAAACTGTTTGCTCTCGTTCATACGCGCATCGATCGGCAGCGACAGGTAGCTCACGAGATCAAGCCCGTCCCGCGATTTGATTACTACCGCGTGCATCCGAACCAGCGGCAGGCCCTCGAGCGACTTCCGGTTTGTGAAAAGGAACCGCGGAGTCTTGTCGGCTCTGTTGTAAGAATAGTAGCGGACCGGCCCGTTGTCCACGAGGTATGCCGCTATCCAAACCTGATCATCGCGCGTCCGCGAGACGATCTCGACATCGCCCTCCGCTACTCCCCGCAGCACATCCAGATCGCTTCCTACCGCAGGGTCCAGGGCGCGCCACTCCGTTCTCAGATAGTCGAACGCGACCGCCTGGATTGTTTTCTCGGTCGGATGCGCCATCACATCCGATATGTCCGAGCGGGGGTCCTCGGCGATCAACTTCTCGTTGCCCGTGGTGAGGTCCATCACGGTCAACGCCGCCGTGTCCCGCCCCCTGCTGTCGACAAAATAGATCTGCTGGCCGGTTTTGTCGAACCCGGCCGGATGCGTCGTCATGCTGTCTTCCTGGCCGACAATGAGCCACGATTGCCACTGGCCGCCTTCCGCCGGCTTGAGGTATTCCTGGCCGCCGTCTTCCGTGACGCGCATCGCAAACCGGATGTTGTAATCGTCGTCGGTGACGAACCCGGCGAAGCCCGGGTTCTCCTGGACCAGCGTCCGTTCGGCCGTAACAAGATTGATCTTGTAGATATCGTGGAATTCCGCGTTGCGCTGATTCAGGCCCACCAGGATCTCGCCCGGGAATTTGTAACTCACCTCTTCAATCTCGGCCCGCACTCCCTCGAGCGGGGTCAGGTCGCGCGTCTCCATCGAGTCCACGTTCACCGCGTAGATGTGCCAGTTCTCGTCGCCGTTTTTGTCCTGGATGTAGAGGAGCAAATTGCCCGTGTAGGTCCACGCGTAGGCGCGGATGCCCCGCAGCTTGTCCTGGGTCACGGGTCTTGCCCCGGCCACGTCGTCAGGACGCCCCACCCACACATTCAGCACGCCCTCGACCGGCGCCAGGAATGCCAGCCGCGACCCGTCCGGGCTGATCCGCGGCGAAGCCCGGTCCGGGTTGCCAAAAAGGACCTCCCGCGGGATCAGCGGGACCGGCCGGGCCGACTCGCCGGCCGCCTCCGCCCGGCTTTGTACCGTCCAGCACATCGCAAACAGCAAAATTACCCCAAACAGGTAGAAGCCGGAAATGTGTTCCGGCAGATTCTTGATCAATAACATGGTTTAGTTCCCTTTGGTTGCCTATACAGCCTTCTAAAGGGAAATGGCGCACAATCAGCAAAAAATTCCGCCCTCGAAAAAGGGGACGCTGCAATCCGCCAACATCTTCCTGCGGGTCACGCGCTCGACAGCGGCCAGGCCGACCTCGCGGGCGGCGAAGACGTCATAATCAATGCGGCGTATGCCGACGGCGACGGCGCGTCGGACGGGCTCGAGGTGCAATGCGGTTTCACCGAATGACACGCCCCAAATGCCGGCCGCGGGCATTCTTGGCCTTCTGCTGGCAGCGGCCGGGTGCGGGCTTGCCGGAATATCGAGGACGCGGCGGCATGGGAGCAGCCGGCGTATTCGAACTCTGCGCGTAAACAAAGCCGATTAATGGACTGTCGGGACGCCCCCCGGCCGCGCCGAAAAGCGCCGCACGTTAGTGTGCCGTTGTGGGGGGTGTCCCTCTTTCATGCCTTTGTAATATAAAAATGTCTCTAGCGCGATTCCCGATGGATATCATCTCATGCGGCGCAGCGCGTTCAGAATCGGTTCGATCTGCCTGGCAAGTCCTGTATAGCCGTGGGTCGTGGCCAAACGATGCGCCTCTTCGGCCAGCGGCAGACCTTCATCTGATCGGCCCATCTTGTCGAGGGCCTCCGCCTGATTCGCCAGCGACGTGGCCAATCCTTGCGGATTCCCCAACTGCCGGCAAATCCGCTCTTGTTCCTTATATAGCGCCATGGCGCCGTCGAAGTCGCCGCGCGCATACAGGATCCCCGCCTGGTTGCCGAGGGTGCGTCGCAGGCCATCGAGGTTGCCCAACTGCCGGCAAATGCGCTCCTTTTCCTTGCACAACGCCATGGCGCCGTCGAGATCCCCTCGCGTCCTCAAAATCAACGCCTGGTTGCCGAGGGTCGCTTGCAGGCCATCGAGGTTGCCCAACTGCCGGCAAATCCGCTCCTCTTCCTTGTGCAGCGCCATGGCGCCCTCGAGATCCCCGCGCGCATACAGGATCCCCGCCTGGTTGCCGAGGCTCACGTGCAGGCCATCGAGGTTGCCCAACTGCCGGCAAATCCGCTCCTGTTCCTTGTGTAGCGCCATGGCGCAGTCCAGGTCCCCGCGCGCCTTCACGATCACCGCCTGGTTGCCAAGGCTCGCCGACAGCCCATCGAGGTTGCCCAACTGCCGCCAAATCCGCTCCGCTTCCTTTTTTAGCGCCATTGCGCCGTCCAAGTCCCCGCGCGCATTCAAGATTGCCGCCTGGTTGGTG
>JAPLKX010000333.1 GCA_026387845.1 Candidatus Hydrogenedentota bacterium
AAACACATGCGGGTTCCACAGTGGCACGTGGCCCCGCCCGATCTCGCCAAACCCAAACAACCGGCTCCCGCTGAAATACATGTTGATATCCGACCGCGCGTACGCCGCCACCCCGTTCCCCCGAACAAACAGAACGTCCCCAAACAACACCAACACCATCAGCGCCGGCAAACCGGCCGCCAAAACTACCCACAAACCGCTCCGCTTACGTGTCACCCGATTTACGTTCCTCATCACGGCAGGAAAACACTCAGCCCATCTCACCCAGTATAAACAAAACCAGCCCCCCTCGCGACCCCGTCGGGATGCGCCCCCGGCCCCGCTTCTTAGCGCGCGTTATGGGGGGCTGTCCCCTTTTCACTGGCAGTTGTTGCCCGGTTTCCCACTTTTCATCCCTCGCGCCGCCCCCGCCAAGTCTTCGTCCCAATGGTCCCAATGGTCTCAATTGTCCCATCTCCTTTGTCATTTCCGCGTTCCGCGTTCCGCGTTCCGCGGGGCCTGCGTCAGATTTGTGGGTTTTTGGTATTAGGCAGCGGCCCGTTGCTCCCAGTAATCCTCCATGCGGTTGGAGAGGATGATGGAGCGTGCGGCGAGGATGGCGTTTGCTCCGCGTTCCGCATTGCTTTTCCCCCTCCCCATGTCGCATCATATGCCCACTTGCGCTTTCCCAACGCTCCAATAAGGAGATTGCTGGCATGTCACCCTCCCGCAACCAGTTCCGCCAACGGCTCCTTTTCTTTCATCCTTCATTCTTCATTCTTCATTCTTCATTCTTCAACCTTCATCCTTTGTCCTTAAATCCCATTTCGTCCCTTAGGTCCCTTTTGT
Organism: Candidatus Hydrogenedentota bacterium; assembly: GCA_026387845.1. Classification (GTDB taxonomy): domain Bacteria; phylum Hydrogenedentota; class Hydrogenedentia; order Hydrogenedentales; family SLHB01; genus JAPLKX01. Next base: position 829 of record JAPLKX010000333.1, read on the forward strand.
CTCTTAGGTCCCTTTCTCGAAAGGAGCTCTGAAAAATGCGCCTCATCGCCCTCGCCGCCATCGGCCTCTTCCTCACCGCCGCCGCTTTCGCCCAATCCGAAGACATCCGCGTCGCCGTCATTTCCGGCGGCCACGACTTCGAGAAAGAAGAGTTCCTCACACTCTTCCGCAGCATCGCCGGCATCCAGTTCCGGCTCCTCGAACAAACCGACGACGACTCCGCCTTCCTCGAAAACATCGACGACTTCAAGTACGACGTCATCGTCCTCTACAACATGGGACAAAACATCTCCGACAAACGAAAAGAAAACCTCATCACACTGCTCGATAAAGGCATCGGGCTCGTCGTGCTCCACCACGCCATCGCCGATTTCAATAAATGGCCCGAATTCTCGAACATCATCGGCGCACACTACTACCTCGAAGACGTCAAACAACCCGGGAAAGAGCACCCCCGTTCACAATACCAGCACGACGTCAATTTCCACGTCAAAATCCAAGACAAAGAACACCCCGTCTCTAAAGGAATCGAAGATTTCGACATCAAAGACGAAACCTACAAACTCTACGACGTAGCCCCCGACAACCACATCCTGCTCACTACCGACACACCTACCAGCGAAAAACAAATCGGATGGGCAAAAACCTACAAAAACTCAAACGTCTGCTTCATCCAACTCGGCCACGGCGCCGACGCCTACTTCAACCCAGCCTACCGCCGCCTGGTCTCCCAGGCCATCCGCTGGGCCGACAAAAAATAGCCGAAAACGCATGACCGCATCCGCCGAAATCCGCTCCCTGCGCCACCGCCCATCGCCGCCGCCCCGTATAGGTCCTATTCGTCCTATAGGCCCTATTTGTCCTATGGTTTCTTTTTATGTCCTTTATGTCCCTTTTGTCCCTTCTCTGGTCCTCGCCACCCTTGGCATCATCCGAGTTGAATGTTTCTTCCCCGTGCCTTAAGCTATGTCAGCTCACGTTTAGGTTTTCACAATGCGCGCTCGTGCGCGCCTTTGGGCTGTCTGCCGAACCGAAGGAGACGAAAATGAAACGCTATCACTTAATTACGCTCGCGGTGTGGGCTTCCATGCTTGCCCTCTCCGCCATACCCGCCGCCTGGGCGCAGGACCCGCTCGACGCCGCATTCAAAGACGTCGCCGCGTACAAGTTCGGCTCGAGCCGCGAAAGCCTCACCGTCGTCTCCGACGCCGTACGCGACTCCCAGGCAAACCCCGGCCAGCGGAAAGCCCTCGTCGCCAAGCTCGTCGCCATACTTGCCTCCGACGCCACTATCGAAGGCAAGGACTTCGCCTGCCGCCAGCTTTCCATCGCCGGCGGTGACGAAGCCGTACCCGCACTCGCCAAACTACTCCCCTCACCCGACACCAGCAACATGGCCCGATACGCGCTCGAACGTATACCCGGCCCCGCCGCCGACAAAGCCCTAATCGACGCGCTTACCGCCACATCCGGCCTCGTCCAAATCGGCATCATCAACTCACTCGGCATGCGCCACACACAAGCCGCCGTTAAGCCGCTCGCAGGGCTCGCCAAGGCCGATGACGCCCCCGCCGCTGAAGCCGCTTGCGCCGCCCTCGCTAAAATCGCCAACGCCGACGCCGTAACTGCACTCGACGCCGCCAAGAAACCCGCCGGCTCGCCGTCTCACGCCGCGTGGGCAGAAGCCTGGCTCGCCGCCGCCGATAACGTCGCCGCCCGAAACAAAAATGACGCCGCCAAAATGTTCGCACAGCTTGCCGATCCCGCCGAGCCCCAACAAATCCGCGTCGCCGCATTCATCGGCAAAATGAACGCGCTCGGCGCCCAGGCCCTTCCCGAAGTCCTCGACGCCATGAAATCCTCCGACCTCGCCATGCAGCGCGCCGCTGCCATTTTCATCCGCAATCTCCCGGGAGCCGATGCAACCGCCGCGTTCGCCGCCCTCGTACCAGCGACCGCCGAAGGCCAGATCCTGCTCCTCGCCGCGCTCAGCGATCGCGGTGACCCCGCCGCCCTGCCCGCGGCCGTCGCCGCCGCCGCCAGCCCCGACGTATCCGTCCGCGCCGCCGCGTTTACCACCATGGCCAAACTCGGAAACGCCTCCGTTATACCCGTACTCGCAAAAGCCGCCGCTGCCGGCGAAAAACCCGAGCAGGATGCCGCACGCCTCGCACTCGACACGATCAAAGGCGCTGATATCGATCCCGCTATGGCCGACGCCATGAAATCCGTCGACGACCCACAGAAAGTCCAACTTGCCCGCAGCCTCGCCGCACGTAACGCCACATCCGCCGTGCCCGCTCTCCTGGCCTCCGCCGGTTCGCCTTCCGAAGACGTGCAGAAAGAATCTTTCAAAGCACTCGCCGAACTCGCCGCCGAGTCCGACCTTCCAGCCCTCGTCGGCCTGCTCGTCAAGACTAAAGCCGAAGCACCGCAGCGCGAAGCCGAAAAGGCCGTCGCCGCCGCCGCTAAACGCATCCCCGACCTATCGAAACGAGCCGCTGCCGTACTCGCCGTACTTCCCTCCGTCAAAGACAACCAGGCGCTCGCATCCCTCTACAACACACTCGCCCTCATCGGCGACGACAACGGCCTCGCTCCTCTCCGCGACGCCGTCAAGAACGCTGAGGCCGAACAAAAAGACGCCGCCATACGCGCCCTTACCTCATGGCCAACCCCCGCTGCGCTCGACGACGCACTCGCCATCGCCACATCCACAAAAGACGACACTCACCGCGTACTCGCGCTCCGCGGCCTCATCCGCATGCTCGAACTCCGGAAAGACACCCCGGCGAAAGATTCCATCAATATCCTCACCGCCGCGCTCACAGCCGCCAAGAGCCCCGACGAAAAGAAAATGGTCATCGGCGGCCTTGCCAACGTCAGCGACCCCGCCGCCATGAAACTCGTCGAACCGTTCCTCAATGATGAGGCACTCAAACAGGAAGCCGCGCTCGCCGCACAAAAAATCTTCAAAGGCATGTGTACCGCTTCCGCCTACGCAAACAGCGGCGAAGCTTCCCAAGCCATCGACAGCGACATGGAAACCCGCTGGAGTTCCGGCGAAGCGCAGAAACCCGGACAATGGTTCGCACTCGACATGGCCGCCCAACACACCATCAGCGGCATCTCGCTCGAATGCGCTCGAGACTCCAAAGACTACACACGCGGGTACCAGGTCTTCATCTCCAACGACAACCAAAACTGGGGAAACCCTGTCGCCGAAGGTAAAGGCGCACCCGGCTCTACCAAAATCGTCCTCAAGCCTACCGCCGGCCGCTACCTCAAAATCGTCCAAACCGACTCCGCCGAAAACAACTGGTCCATCAACGAAATGAAAATCGAGTTCAAATAACATCGGTCCGATCCGTCCGATCCGTCCGATAGGTCCAATATGTCCTATATGTCCTATACAAAAGGTCTAGCGCGTTCCAGCCACATGCCTTCCAAATCTGCGCTCAAAGCGTGGCTGTCTCGAGCTCTCTTAATCCGCAATCGGCAATCCGCAATCCGCAATTCCCCATTTTGTCCCTTGTGTCCTTTATGTCCCTTTCCCCAAAGGAGCTCCTAAAATGCGCATAGCCAGCATCGCCCTCATCACCCTCCTCGCCTGCTCCGCCTTCGCTCAGCAGGCGCCCGAAGGCTTCACCCCCCTCTTCAACGGAAAAGACCTCACCGGCTGGAAAGGCCTCGTCGGCAACCCGGAAACACGCGCAAAAATGTCACCCGAACAGCTCGCCGCCGAACAGGCCAAAGCCGACGAGGCCATGCGCGCACATTGGAAAGCAGAGGACGGCATCATCGTATTCGACGGAAAAGGCGACAGCCTCTGCACCGCAAAAGACTACGCAAACTTCGAACTGCTCGTCGACTGGAAAATCCTGCCCGAAGGCGACAGCGGCATCTACCTCCGCGGCTCACCCCAAGTCCAAATCTGGGATACCGCCAAAAATACCGAAGGCTCCGGCGGCCTATACAACAACAAGAAAAACCCCAGCAAACCCCTCAAGTGCGCCGACAAACCCATCGGCGAATGGAACTCGTTCCGCATCAAAATGATCGGCGACCGCGTATCCGTCTGGCTCAACGGCCAACTCGTCGTCGAAAACACCGTCATGGAAAACTACTGGGATTACAACAAGCCCATCTATCCATCCGGCCAAATCGAACTGCAAAACCACGGAAACTCACTCTACTTCCGAAACATCTACATCAAGGAGCTACCATAAAAAAAGCAGTGTTGTAGACGCGGCGTCCCCGCCGCGTTAACTCGCGGAGCAGCGTGCCGAAAAAAGGCGCGCGCCCCGGTTAAAGTTGAAGTTCTTATGTCCCTTATGTCCTTTATGTCCCTTGTTTTTTGCTGTCGTTCAACCCAGGAGGCAAGCCTCGAAAATGCCCGCAGTACCCTGCACACGCCGCGGGTTCCTCAAATCCGCCGCGGCCGCCGTCGCCTTG
>JAPLKX010000514.1 GCA_026387845.1 Candidatus Hydrogenedentota bacterium
GGACGAAGCGGAAGTCGTGAATCTTATCTGCGACACATACATGGAGACCAAGTGATACAGGAAAACGGCTGAAGTTCTGAACAAGAAGGGCTACCGGAGGAAGGGGTTTCATTCGCGGCGGGGCAATGTCAGAGGAGGGAATCTTTTTCAGGATACGACGATCGGGCATATTCTGCGGAACCCGGTTTATGTGGGCCGCGTTACTCATAATGGCAAAGAGTACGAAGGCCGGCACGAAGGCATTGTTGAGAAATCGAAGTGGGACGAAGTACAGGAACTAATCCGGCTTTACGGACCTAGCAGAAATGGAGCGCGTGAGCATCGCCAACACGTTTTCTTGTTGGAGGGTCTGGTAGAGTGCGGTTGGTGCGGGGCAGCTATGACCCCAAAGTATGCTCACGGACAAAACAAGCAGCGCTATTTCTATTACCAGTGTTCTCGGAACGACCACCGCGGCAAGGACGGCTGCACGATGAAGTATGTCCCAGCGGAGGCGATTGAGCGGCTGATTGCGGAACGCGTCAAGGAAATAGGTACGGACGAGGGTCTGGTCGATGCGATCGCAGAGGAAGCCAACAACGGCGCCAAGACCGAACGAGAGACTATAGCAAAGAAACAGAGACTTCTTCAGAGGCAACTGGCCGCTTTGCTTCAGGAAATCGATAACTGGGCGGACATGATTGGTAAAGGCGCAGCGAAGAGGGCTGGGGCTGCCGACGCACTCCTCGAAAAGATCGGAAAGGCCCAGAGTCGCAGGAAAGAGGTCGAAAGCCAGCTTCTGGAACTGGAAGTGGAAGAGGGCGAACTTAAGCGAAAAGTCCTGGATGCCGAGGTCATGCTGGACTCGCTTGTCAAATTCCGGGACCTGTTCGACCTGGCAACACCGGAAGAGAAGAAGTACTTGCTACAACTGATGATCCATCGAATCATCTGGACTCCTGATGAAATAAAAATGGCCCTGTATGATGCGCGCGCGCGCGTCCGACCGATACAGGGCGCTTATCTGGAAACCCCAGCGTTAACCGCGATGGCGGTATTTCGCTGGAGTGCGGTATCTGGCTCCCCGAGCAAGACTCGAACTTGCGACCTAGTGGTTAACAGCCACCCGCTCTACCGACTGAGCTATCGGGGAACATTTCAGAACTTGGTAATTCTAGCATGTGGGGGTGTTTTTTTCAAACAGGTTGGGGGCGTATGGGACGCGGTGGGGTATCAGTTGGTGAGGCGCGTGATGAGTTCTATGACTTGGTTTTTTCGTTGTTGCCGGGCACAGTCGAGCGGGGTGAGGTGGTTGTTGTTTCGTGCGGCGAGGTCTGCGCCGGCTTTTACGAGTAGTTCGACCATCCTGGCTTGGCCGAACAGTGCGGCGGTGTGGAGTGGCGTGTCGCCGAACGAATCGCGGGCGTTGATATCGGCGCCGTGGTCGATGAGTGCCTGGGCTTCGTTTGTTCTGTCGAGCATGGCGGCGACGTGGAGGGGCGTGAGGCCGGTGTTGTCGGGCGCATTGATTTCCGCGCCGCTTACGAGCAGTAGGTCGATCATAGGAGTGGCGGCGTAGGTGACGGCGTAGTGGAGTGGCGTCTTGCCGAGCTTGTTGCGGGCCATGACGAGTTGGGGGTTGGCGGCGATCATGGAGCGAACGGCGTCGGCGTCGCCGCGTGCGACGGTGTCGTGGAGGCTGGGTGTGCAGCCTGCCAGTATGGCGGCGAGGACGAATGCGCCGGCCGCTCTGAGCATTCGGCTACTCAACCGTGGCCTTCTTATACCATTGGGCGGCGTTTTCGGGCGTGATGAGCGCTGGATCGAGGATCATGGTCTGCGGTACGGTTTCGCCGTGTGCGAGTTTGACGGCGGCTTCGAGCCCTTCGGCTGCGCAGGTGGGGTAGTAGAAGGTGCAGGCGAGGCGGCCGTCCATGACGTGCTTGATTCCGCCGTCAGGCCCGCCGAGCCCGTCGACGCCGACGAAGATCATTTCTTTATCGCGGTTGGCGTTTTTGGCGGCCCAGTAGCAGCCGATCGCCATGGGGTCGTTGTGTGCGTAGACGACGTCGATTCTGGGGTTGGCCTGGAGGATGGTTTCCATGCGTTTGAGAGCTTCGTTCTGAATCCAACCGGCGACTTCCTCGATCACCTTGACATTGGGGATCGGATCAATGAATTTGCGGGCGCCGTCGTGTCGTTCTTCCTGGGGTTTGGTGCCGAGGAGTCCTTTCATTTCGACGATGATGGGATCGGCAATGCCTTTGGTGGCAACGTAGTTGGCGACGAACTGGCCGGCCATCTCGCCGATCTTGACGTTGTCTGCGCCAACGAACACGTCGTAGACGGGCTCGACGAGGTTGCGTTCGAGGCATACGACTTTGATTTCGGCGTCTTTTGCGCGTTTGACGGGGGCGGTGATTGGTGCGGCCTCGTTTGGCGCAACGATTAGGACATCAATCTTCTGGGTGATGAAATTCTCGATCTGTGCGATCTGGCGTGCGTTGTCCTGCTGTGCGTCCTGGATGAGGAGTTGGCAGTCGGCATACTTTGTTATTTCGCGCCTCATGATGTTGTTTTGTGCGGTGCGGTAGGGTTCGGCGCTGTTGCACTGGGAGAACGCGATGACAAATTTTTTGGCGGCGGGTGGCGCGCAGCCGGCCAACACCGTCAAGGTCACTACGGCCATTGTGCACGCGCATTTGGCGAAGCGTTGCATGACAATCTCCCGGACCGGCGCGGGCGGGGCCTACGCGGTCTTTTTCTTTCCCAGCAGTTGCAGCCAAACGGCCGCCAGTATGATAACGGCTTTCAGCATCCACTGCACGTTCTCATCGACGTTTTTGAGGCCGAGGATGTTGGAGAGGATTCCGAGCGCGAGGGCGCCGACGACGGTGCCGAGTATGCTGCCTTTTCCGCCGGCGAGGCTTGTGCCGCCGATGACGGCGGCGGCGATGGCGTCGAGTTCGTAGGACATGCCGGCCTTGGGGTCGCCCTGGTGTGTTTCGCAGCAGTACAGTACGCCCGCAATTCCGGCGATGAACCCGGAGAACAGGTAGACGCGGACTTTGACCCAGGTGACGTTGATGCCGGACAGCCGGGCGCAGTCTTCGCTGCCGCCGACGGCGTAGAGGTACCTGCCGAACCGGGTGTTGTTGAGCAGGATGAAGGCGACCACGGTGACGACCAGAAACGCGGGCACCACAAAGGCTTTTTGGCCGATGAAGTTGACGACGGCTGCGGTGCGGGCGTCGTAACCGACGGCGATGGTTTGGTTGCTGACCAGCCATTTGGAGAGTCCGCGCGCGCCGATCATGGCGGCCAGGGTGACGATGAACGGCTGCATCCGCAGTTTGGAGATCACGACGCCGGACACCAGGCCGAAGCCGGCCGTCATCGCCAGGGCGGCCAGCACGCCCGAATAGGGGGAGTGGGCCGCGGCGACGGTGGTGAAAATGTAGGCGAACACGGTGCAGGACAGGGCGAGGAGCGAGCCGACGCTGAGGTCAATCCCGCCGCTGATGATGACGAGCGTCATGCCCATGGCCAGGATGCCGATGTCGGAGATCTGGCGCAGAACGTTGGCCAGGTTGGCCTTTTGCCAGAATACGGGGTAGGTTTCGCCGGCGCGCCAGGGAGAAAATGCCGTGGCCAGGATTACCACAAACACCAAAGTTGCCAGAGGCCTGAGCCAGCCGTACTGCGATAACCTCTGCTTGATCACCCGGGCAAACCTTCCAACTGTTCAGGTTTTTTTCTGTGAAACGAGGGGTATTTTGCACGTTTGTTTGATTGTTTACAAGCAGGAAGGCGCGGGCTGAGAGTAAACGGGACCGGGCTGAAGTTGGTAAATGGCTGGATATTTAAGTTGACAGGCTTGCCCGGGCTCGGTATACTTTACTAAACTGATTAAGTTAGTTTCGGGCGGGGTTGCCCAAGGAGCGAATCCATGAACGTTTTTGATGACGCGAGCTACAGCGTAGGCAACACGCCGCTGATATTTTTGCGCAAGTTGGGTGCGGGTCTGAAGGGCCGGGTGTTGGTGAAGGTGGAGGGCCGGAACCCGGCGTATTCGGTGAAGGACCGGATAGGCGCGGCGATGGTCTGGGACGCGGAGAAGCGCAGGGTGCTATCGCCGGGTGGGACGATAGTTGAGCCGACTTCGGGGAACACGGGAATCGCGCTGGCGTTTGTTTCGGCGAGCCGGGGTTACAACCTAGTTCTGACGATGCCGGAGACGATGAGCCTGGAGCGGCGGAGTATGTTGAAGGCGTTCGGCGCGCGGCTGGTGCTGACTCCGGGGAAGGAAGGTATGCCGGGCGCAATTCGTGAAGCGGAGCGGATTGCCTCGGAGAATCCGGGCTGGTTCCTGCCCAACCAATTTAAGAACCCGGCGAACCCGGAAATCCATTTCAAGACTACCGGCCCGGAGATTTGGAAAGCGACGGATGGGACGGTGGACGTATTTGTGTCGGGTGTGGGAACGGGGGGGACGATCACGGGCGTGAGCAGGTACCTCAAGCAGTTCAAGAAGGTTGAAAGCGTTGCGGTGGAGCCGTCGTCATCGCCGGTGCTGTCGGGCGGGGCGCCGGGTCCGCACAAGATCCAGGGGATCGGGGCGGGGTTCAAACCGGATACGCTGGACATGGGTGTGGTGGACCGGGTTGAGCAGGTGAACGACGAGGAATCGTTTGAATATGCGCGGCGTTTGAACCGCGATGAGTGCCTTATCATCGGTATCAGTTCGGGTGCGGCGGTAGCCGTTGCGGTGCGCATAGCGGGCCAGGATGGGTACGAGGGCAAGACGATTGTAACGGTTTTGCCGGATTCGGGCGAGCGGTATTTGTCGACTCCGCTGTTTGAGTGATTGCGGATTGAAGAGCGACTGGAGGAGTTGAGGAAAGGGACCAAAAGGACAAAAGGGACCAAAAGGACGGATGTAAAAGATGGGACACCCTCGACGAAAAGCCGGGGGGCGGCCCGACGGGAAGAAAAAAGTGGGACACCCCCCACAACGCGCGCTAAGAAGCGCGGCAGGGGGCGGCCCGACGGGAAGGAGTCAGTGAGTATGGGCAAGGGACCGGGTTTGGGTACGCGGGCGATACATGCGGGACAGGAGCCGGATCCGACGACGGGTGCGCGGGCTGTCCCGATTTACCAGACGACGTCGTATGTGTTTAAAGCCACGGCGCATGCGGCGCGGCTGTTCGGGCTGGAGGAATTCGGCAACATCTACTCGCGGATTATGAATCCGACGACTGACGTGTTTGAGAAGCGGATGGCGGCGCTGGAGGGGGGTGTAGGCGGGCTGGGCGTGGCGTCGGGATCTGCGGCAATCACGCTGGCGGTGCTGAATATTACGCGGGCGGGCCAGAATTTTGTTTCGTCGAAGACGCTGTACGGCGGGACGTACGCGCTGTTTGTGCACACGCTAAAGAATTTCGGGATCGAGGCGCGGTTTGCGGACGCGGGGGACCCGGGGTCGTTTGCGCGGCTGATCGACGAGAACACGCGGTTTCTGTATGTGGAGACGATCGGCAACCCGGCGAATGATGTCGCGGATTTCGCGGCGATCGCGAAAATTGCGCACGATCACGGCATCCCGTTCATGGTGGACAACACGGTGGCGTCGCCGCTGCTGTTCCGGCCAATCGAGCACGGTGCGGATATCGTGGTTCATTCGGCGACGAAGATCATCGGGGGTCACGGGACGTCGATCGGCGGGGTGATCGTGGACGGGGGGACGTTCAACTGGGCCAACGGCAAGTTTCCGGAGATCGACGGGCCGAACGAGAGCTACCACGGGTTGAACCTTTATGAGGCGCTGAAGCCGCTGGGCAATATCGCGTACATCATCAAGGCGCGCGTAACGCTGCTGCGGGACATGGGGCCGGCGCTGTCGCCGTTTAACGCTTTTTTGCTGCTGCAGGGGCTGGAGACGCTTCATCTGCGCGCGCCCAGGCATTGCGAGAATGCGCTCGAGGTGGCGCGGTTCCTGGAGGGTCACAGGCAGGTGGCGTGGGTGAATTATCCGGGGCTCGAGAGCCACCCGGACCACGCGCTGGCGATGAAGTACCTGCCGGCCGGCCAGGGTGCGATTCTTGGGTTTGGCCACAAGGGCGGATACAACGGCGCGGTGAAGTTCATCAACAGTGTGAAGCTTGCGTCGCACCTGGCCAACGTACTGGATGCGAAAACGCTGGTGATCCACCCGGCCTCGACCACGCACCAGCAACTGAGCGAGGAAGAGCAGCGGGCCGCGGGCGTGACGCCGGATTTCGTGCGCGTGAGCGTGGGGCTGGAGGACGCCGAGGATATTATCGAGGACCTGGATCAGGCGCTTGGGTAAATGAAGGAAGGCTGGTGGCCGGTGACCGGTGGCCGGTGGCCGGTGGGTGGTGACCGGTGGCCGGTGACCGGTGACCGGTGGGTGGTGGCTGGAGGCTGGAGGGATCGGACGGATCGGACGGATCGGACGGTTGGGTTAGCAGTAGGCCGAGGACGCAGTTATAATAAGAGCGTTAACACGGGCAAGTGAGTTGATTTTATGGGCCAGCCAGGTTCTGTCGGCATAGTTGAGACGAATTTTTGCAGGTTCGCCGAACCTCCGGATGAGATGGCGCTCGATTGCGGGCGGCGTCTTGGTCCGATCACGCTTGCTTATGAGACGTACGGCACGCTGAACGCCGACAAATCGAACGCCGTGATGATCCTTCATGCGCTTTCGGGGGACGCCCACGTGGCGGGCTACCACTCGGCGCCCGCATCCGCGGGCGAATCAAAGCCCGGTTGGTGGGACGCGATGGTTGGGCCGGGGAAGGGGTTTGATACCACCAAGTATTTCGTGACCTGCTCGAACGTACTGGGCGGGTGCAAAGGATCGACTGGCCCGTGCTCGATCGACCCGGCGACGGGCAAGCCGTACGGGCTGGCATTTCCGATTATTACGGTAGCGGACATTGTTCGCGCGCAGCAGTACTTGATCGACCACCTCGGCATTAAAAGACTGCTGGCCGTTGCGGGCGGGTCGATGGGCGGTATGCAGGCAATCGAGTGGGCGGCGCGGTACCCGGAGCGTGTGAAATCGGCGTTGATCATCGCGAGCACGCACCGGAGCGGGGCGCAGGAAATCGCGTTCAACGCGGTGGGCCGCCATGCGATCCTGGGCGACAAGACGTTCGAGGCGGGCGATTACTACGACTCGACGCCGCCGGCGAAGGGCCTTTCAATCGCACGGATGCTGGCGCACATCACGTATCTTTCACAACAGTCAATGCACGCGAAGTTCGGGCGGGCGCTGAAGTCGAGCGACGCGTTGAGCTACGATTTCGACAGCGAGTTTTCGGTCGAGACGTACCTGGATTACCAGGGCCAGCAGTTCGTGAACCGGTTTGACGCCAACAGCTACCTCTACATCACCAAGGCCATTGATTATTTTGATATCAGCGCGGAGTTTGGGTCGCTCGAAGAGGCGATGTCGAGAGTGCAAGCGAAGACGCTGGTGCTGTCGTACTCGAGCGATTGGCTGTACCCGCCGGCGCAGTCCGAGGAGATTGTGTACGCGCTGATGCGCAACCGGAAAGACGTGACGTACTGCAACATCGAGTCGGCCTATGGCCACGACGCGTTTCTGCTCGAGGTGGGCGTGATGGAAAGACTGATCAGCGGGTTCCTCGAAAACGCTGCGGACCCGTCGCGGCCGTGCAAAAAGACGGCGGCGTGCGCGTGCAAGGCGTCGGACCGGACCGCGCCCGCGCCGGCCTCGCCGCACAGCATTTACGACGGGCGGCGGATCGATTATGACCGGATTATCGACTTGGTAGAGCCGGGCAGCCGCCTCCGCCGGCGCGATCCCCGGCACCGCCACCATCTACAGACACGCCACACCCGGCGGCTGGTTCGAGTGGAAGATGAAAGTCCTCCCCGACGCTCCCACGTCCCTCCTCGTC
>JAPLKX010000787.1 GCA_026387845.1 Candidatus Hydrogenedentota bacterium
CCGGCAGGATGGTTTCCGCAAGAACAGCCACCGGCGCCAAAGCCAAAAGCGCAAGCCAAACACACGCCCGGATCCGCACGTAAGAAACGCGGCAAGATGCCGCGTCTACGTTTGCGGCCAATGTAGAAGCGGCATCTTGCCGCTTGCGGTCTCGCTGCGTCGCATCAAGAGACCCACCGTGTTCACACCAAGACCTCGGGATGGCGGAATGGCCTGCCTTTACAAGCCCAATCAAGAACTCGCTTCGAGGTGAAAGAGCCTTACGTGCGGATTCTGGACACGTCACGCGTCTTGACATCGTAATCCTTCCCTATTCAGGAACATCGCGGCCACTATGTCTTAACCGGCGGGCCGAATCAAGCCCCTCCGGCGGGTGTTTGACATTGTTGGGGTTTAAGCACGAATATGGGAGTCGAGCTTGTGAGAAAGGGGAGAGCCATGAAGAATTCAAAACCTATGACACGCAGGACCATGTTGCGCACAAGCGCGGTTGCGAGCGCGGCCGCGGTAGCAGGCCCCGCAATCATATCCGGAGCGGCGCCCGATCCGGTCCGGGTTGGGCATATCGGCATCGGCACGCGGACGAAGAGATCGTGTAGCCGGGGAACTCGGATCGTGCTGGAGGGATGAATGAAGGCGATCATCATGGCGGCGGGTAAGTCCACCCGGACGTATCCGCTCACGCTGACCAAGCCAAAACCGCTGCTGAAGGTTGCCAACAAGCCCATACTGGCCCATCAGCTTGAAATGCTCGATGGAATCGTCGACACCGCCGTCGTCGTCATCGGGTACAAAGGCGAAATGATCCGCGCGGCGTTCGGCGAGGCGTACAACGGGCTGCGGATTCAGTACGTCGAGCAGGAAATCCAGTTGGGAACCGGCCACGCCATTCTCGAGTGCGCGCCGCTGATCGACGGCCCGTTCCTCGCCATGAACGGCGACGACCTCTATGATCGCAAAGACTTCCAGGCGCTGGCGGGATCGCCCGGCGACGCCGCACTCGCAAAAACCGTCGAAGACCCCCGGCTCTACGGCATCTACGAAGTCGACAAGGATGGCCGGGTGGTTCGCATTGTCGAGAAACCCCTCGACGTGTTCTCCAACCTCGCCAACATCGGCGCGTACCGGTTCGACCCCGGCGTGTTCGACGTCATCCGCGCAACAAAACCGTCCGAACGCGGCGAGATTGAGATCACTTCGGCCGTACAGACGCTGGCCGAGCGCGGTCTGGTCCGCGTGGTTGAATCAACAGGCGCCTGGATCCCTATCGGCTACCCGTGGCACCTGCTCGACGCCAACGAGTACCTCCTCACCCATCGGCTCGACCCGGTCATTTTGGGCGAGGTCAGCCCCGCCGCACATATCGACGGTCCCGTCGCCGTTGGCCACGGCACGGTGATTCGGCCGGGGGCCGTCATCAATGGCCCGGTGTGCATCGGCAGCGACTGCGTCATTGGGCCGAACTGCTGGCTGCGCCCGGGAACCACCGTCGGCAACGGGTGCAGGGTCGGCCAGGCGGTCGAACTCAAAAATGCTATCCTGTTCGACAGCGCCAACGTCTGCCATCTCTCGTACATCGGCGACAGCATCGTGGGCGAGCGCGCGAACCTCGGGTGCGGCACCGTCACCGCAAATTTCCGCCATGACGGGGGTAACATCCAGTCGGTCGTGAACGGCAAACTGATCTCGACGGGCCGCAGCAAATTAGGGGCGGTGTTTGCCGACAACGTGCACACGGGGATTCACACGGCCGTCTACCCGGGCCGCAAGCTCTGGCCGGGTGCAACGACCCTGCCCGGAGAGGTTGTACAAAAAGATATTGTACTGTAAGGCGCGCGTCGCGCGCCCCCAATAACGTAATCGGGGGAAATACCAAAACTTGTTCCCCATGTTGAACTTCTTGCAGAATGCACTGAATGAGACAGAATTGGTTGCGCGCGGGGCGTGCAGGCGTTCCAGCCGCCGGTTAGAATCTTTGTTCGCGACATCTGCGCACGACGGGTAGACGTCGCGGCTCAAGGTCGCGAACAAAGATTCTGAATGCGGCTTCTTAGCCGCCGGTTAGGGATTTGACGTGAAATTCAAGAAGGTGTTACCCGCTGCGATGGTTCTTTTTGCAGTGGTCTTTGAGGTATCGGCTGTGGCCTATGCCGCCGATCCGAATCCGCCCACACTCCATTCGACCCGGGGCGCATGGCCCATCCGCAGGCAATGGACGCGCGCCGAGGTGCTCCATTACGCTCAATGGGTCGAGCACATCTATGAAATGAAAACCAAGGGGTCGGTCGAACAGCGGATCGCCAAAATCCAGCGCATCATCACCGATCCCAAAATGAACCTGCTCGAGAATCCTTCCTTCCTCGGCCAGGGCGGCAACCCCCAAATACCCGTGTCCGTCCTCAGAACAATCCACGCCTCGCTCGATTGCGCCAAGCTCACGTGTTTCATCCCGGCCTATTACGCCTACAGGCGCGCCCTGCCTTGGATGATCTCGTACGTGGCGCCGGTCGAGGGCGACGTCCGCACCTCCGAGCACAACCTCGTCTCGGGAACCATGAGCACGCTCGACGCCGGTTCCGCCAGCGACTTCTTCACCCAGGCCAGCATCGGCTACTCGTCCGGCAACTATCGCGTCAACCTTAC